>JAUIJX010000201.1 GCA_030430795.1 Alphaproteobacteria bacterium
CACCCTGACGCCGGAAATGAAAAAGCTGTTCGATACCTCGCAGGCATCGGCGACGCCGGATGAGCTGATCCGGATGATTCTGACGGCGCCGGTTGACCTGTTGTGGAACGGCGGGATCGGCACTTATGTCAAAGCCGATGACGAGCCGCATGAAGCCGCCGGAGACAGCACGAATAATAATGTGCGAGTAAATGCCAGCGAATTGCAGTGTCGTGTGGTGGGCGAAGGCGGCAATCTCGGGCTGACCCAAAAAGGGCGGATTGCCTATGCGCAAGCCGGGGGACGCATCAACACCGATGCAATTGATAACTCCGCCGGGGTGGATTGTTCCGACCATGAGGTGAATATCAAGATTGCGTTGGCAGAAGCAGAGAATAAGAAGAAGCTGACTCGCCGCAAGCGCGATGAATTGCTGGCATCCATGACCAATGACGTGGCGGAGCTGGTGTTGCTGGATAACCGGCTGCAGACACAGGCGCTGACGGTGGCCGAGCATCAGGGATTTGAGCAGCTGGAGCAGCAAATCCAGATGATGCAGTCGCTGGAAGAAGACGGGTTGCTTAATCGCGCCGTCGAGTTTTTGCCACAGAATAAGGATATTCAAACACTACGCAGTGAGAAACGTGGGCTGACACGCCCCGAACTGGCGGTGCTGTTGTCGTATGCCAAATTACATCTGTTCGACGAGATCGCTCACTCCTCTTTCCCGGAATCCGATTATTTTCATAGTGAGTTAAAGGGGTATTTCCCGGAGCCGATGCAGGAGAAGTTCGCTGCGTTTATTGAAAGCCATCCATTGCGCCGTGAGATCATCGCAACCATCATTACCAACGATATGATCAACCGCGCCGGGATCACGTTCTATGACACGATCAAGGAAGAGACCGGTCGTCTGGGCTGTGATATTGCGCGAGCCTATGTGATTACGCGCGATGCGTTCGGGCTGTATGATGTGTGGGAGTCGATCGAGGCGCTGGACGGCAAGATCGATGTGGCAGTGCAGGTGGAGATGTTCCTCGATATTGCACATTTACTGGAGCGTAAGACGGTGTGGTTCCTGCGCAATATGCCGCAGCCGATGGATATTCAGAAAACCATGGATATCTATGTGGAAGGCATCAAGACTTATCGTGAGCGCTTCCCGACGTTTATTTCCGGCTATCTGCAAAAGGCTTACGATAAAAAGGTGGCGTATCTTTCCGAGCGGCAGGTGCCACTGAAACTGGCGCGTGAGATGGCCAGTATCGAGACGCTTAGCTCGGCCTGCAGTGTGCTTAGTGTGGCGCATGATACCAAGCTGCCAGTGGAGTCAGTGGGACGGGTTTATTACGATGTCGGTGCGCGGCTGGAACTGGGCTGGCTGCGGCGCAAGGCCAATGAATTCAAGGCCGATTCTCATTGGGATAAGATGGCGATTAAAGGCACGGTCAACGATCTTTATGATGAGCAGAAACGCCTGACCCGAATTGCACTGAAACAGTGCCGCAAGAAAAATTGTAATGGGGCGGTAGATCAGCTGTTCGGGCAGAATGAGCAGGCCGTAGACCGGGTGCAGAAGTTGCTGGCGGAGCTGAAATCATCAGAAATCAAAGACATCTCTATGCTCATCGTGGCGGTGAAACAGATCCGCACCATTGCGTCGTTAGATTAAGCGTTGTCCAAACGAAAGATGGCGATTTTGGTACGGCCGTATTCCCGCATTTTATAGAGGGCGAAAGATGGATGTTCCGGCAACGGATCGCGAGCCGCCATTTCCACCACGCAGACACCGCCCGGCACCAGCCACGGTTTTTCCAGCAATTGATCGAAGAGTTTGACCAGCAGGTCTTTACCGTAAGGCGGGTCAGCAAACAGGATGGTGTGCGATGTAGGAGGTG
>JAUIJX010000059.1 GCA_030430795.1 Alphaproteobacteria bacterium
GTGGCAACGATTTTATTGATGACCGCGCCGATACCAAGGAAACCGGTAAAAATGACACCATGTATGGCGGTGAAGGTAATGACGTGCTGTATGGTCGTGCCGGTAACGAACACCAGTTCGGTGAGAACGGTGACGACACGCTGATCGGCGGTTCCGGTAACGACAGCATGGACGGTGGCGCCGGTGCTGACGAACTGTATGGTGACCGCGGCCACGATACGATCTCCGGCGGTAATGACAATGACATTATCTATGGTAACGACGGTAACGACGTGATCTATGGTAATGCCAACTCTGACCTGATTTACGGCGGTAAAGCCGGTGACTATATTCACGGTGGTAGCGGCAGAGACGAACTGCACGATAACACCGGTAGTGACAAGATCCATGGCGGAACCGGCAACGACCTGATTTATGGTAACGATGCTAACGACATGGTCTTCGGCGATGACGGCAACGACACAATCTATGGCGGTAAAGGTCAGGACACGGTTGATGGCGGTAACGGCGATGACGATGTGTCCGGCAACACCGGTGCAGACGTGGTTCGCGGCGGTGCTGGTAACGACACGCTGCACGGCAATGCCGGGAACGATACGCTGGAAGGCGGTAGCGGCTATGACGTGTTCAGCGGCGGCACCGGCAGCGACCACTTCGTGTTCTCCGACAGTGGCCGCATTGCCGATTTCGAAGCCGCAGGCGACCGCATCGTGTTGACTGCACTGGCCAGCAACATGAGCCAGGTGAGTCTCAGTCAGTCCGGTACGGACGCAATTATCACGGTGGGTGGCGAGACCATTACAGTCGATGATTTCAACATGAATGACTTCAACAGCAACGACTTTATCTTCTAAGTCAGCGCTGGATAAGACAGATTAAGCCCTGCGCTTCGGTGCGGGGCTTTTTTGTTATCACGCGCCAGCTTTTTTCTGCTCTTCGGCAACCAGTTCTTTTTTGAGGATTTTGCCGATCATGGATTTGGGCAGCTCATCACGAAACTCGATGGCGGACGGTTGCGCGTAGGCGGAGATTTTGTCTTTCAGGAATTCTTTGAGACCGGCCTCGGTGAGCTGACTTTTCTCACGTTTGACGACAAAGGCTTTCGGCACCTGCCCTCGCGTTTTGTGGTCGATGCCGATGACCGCGCATTCCACCACATCCTCATGGGAATAGATGACTTCTTCGATGTTGCGCGGGTAGATGTTATAGCCGCCGGAGATAATCATTTCCTTCTTACGGTCAACGATGAAGAAATAGCCCTCTTCGTCCATGTAGCCGATGTCGCCGGTATGCAGGCGCGACTCACCCGTCTCGGTGTGTTTGATGACTTTGTCGGTCTCTTCCGGCTTTTCCCAGTAACCCCGCATGACCTGCGGGCCGCGGATGCAGATTTCACCCACCTCACCCTGCGGCAGAAGGGTTTTTTCATCGTCCTGATCGACGATCTCCAGGATGGTGCCGGGCAGCGGCATGCCGATGGAGCCGGTTTTGTTCACCCCTTTGATCGGGTTGCAGGAGGCCACAGGTGAGGACTCAGACAGACCGTAGCCTTCGAACAGGACGCAGCCGGTGCGTGCCTCAAAGCGTTCCTTGACCTCATGCGGCAGCGGTCCGCCGCCGGAAATGCAGAATTTCAGCGAGTTCAGATTGTATTTATCAACCTTGTGGTAATTCAGGATGGCACTGTACATGGTCGGCACACCGGGCATCAGCGACGGTTTGTACTTCTCGATGTCTTCCAGCAGCGGCTTCATCTCAAAACGCGGGTGCATGATGATGCGGAAGCCGGAGGCGATGGAGAAATTCATGATCACCGTCATGGCGAAAACATGAAAGAAAGGCAACACGCCCATCATGGTTTCCTCGCCATCTCTGGCATCGGAGAACCACAGACGGCACTGGCGGATGTTGGCGGTGATGTTGCCGTGGGTCAGCACCACGCCCTTCGGCGTGCCGGTGGTGCCGCCGGTATATTGCAGCACGGCGATGTCTTTTTGCGGGTCGATGGTGGCGGTGCGCACACGTGACGGCCAGGCCAACATCTGCATGAAGGTGATGTGGTTGTCGTCTTCCGGGAATTTGGCGATGTCCTTGGATTTGGCGAGTTTGTATAGTGCAGCTTTGGCCGGGGGCAGCACGCTCGGCAAATCGCCGATGATGATTTTCCTGACCGAGGTGGTGCCAACATAGGGCGCCAGCTTGGGATACAGAATGGTAAGGTTGAGGGTGACCATGACCTCAGTGCCGGAGTCTTTGATCTGGTGCTCCAGCTCGCGTCTGGAGTAAAGCGGGTTGTAATTCACTACCGTGGCACCGGCGCGCAGCACCCCGAAATAGGCAATGACATATTGCGGGCAGTTGGGCATGAACAGGCCGACCTTGCTGCCTCTGCCGATGCCCATTTCATGCAGGCCACGGGCGAAGGAGCGCACTTTCTCGGCCAGCTCCCTGTAGGTGTAGGTTTTGCCTTTGAAATCAAGTGCAATATTGTCCGGATAGAGTGACTCCGCACGATCCAGCCGGTCATGTAGCCCTCCCTGATCAATCTGCGCGTGCCAGTCTATCCCTTCCGGATACGCGTTTAACCACGGGTATGATTCTGTCTCGGTCATGCGGGGATATTAGCGCCTAATAATGATGATGCAAATGTCTATAACCGTAGCCTATGCCAACGCTCGGATAATAGACCGGGCGGTTGGCGATGCGCTCCTGCACACGCATTTCCTTCAGGCGCAGGCGGCAGTCTCCGTAAGACGGGTGGTTGGGCTGGAAACCCAGCTTCAGGCATTCGGCGTGATCCTGCGCATCAATGGCCGCCTGCCGGGCAGCGCGCTCTTCCGGCGTGGTACAGGCGGTGAGCAGAAGAAGCGGCAGTATCAATATCATAGCGTTTTTCATGGCAACCTCGCTTTGCTGGTATCCCTATATATTATATCGTTGCCACACATGCCAGCTTTCCTTATATAAGGCGCATGAGTTTGCATGAAACCGATATTGCGATCATCGGCGCCGGGCCGGTGGGGCTGTTCGCTATTTTCGAGGCCGGAATGCTGAAAATGCGCTGCCATGTGATCGACGCGCTGGACGAGGTCGGTGGGCAATGCACGGCGATGTACCCGGAAAAGCCGATTTACGATATTCCCGGATTTCCCTCGATTGATGCGGCTGACCTGATTGAACAGCTGGAGAAACAGGCCGAGCCGTTTGATCCGGTGTTCCATCTGGGGCAGCGAGTCGACACGCTGGAGCGCGTGGGCGAGGCGTGGAAGCTGACCACCTCCAAGGGCACGGAGATTCAGGCCAAGGCAGTGGTGATTGCCGCCGGGTGCGGGGCGTTCGGCCCCAACCGCCCGCCGCTGGAAGGGATTGAGGCGTATGAGGCCAACAGCGTGTTCTACATGGTCAAACGCAAGGATGATTTCCGTGATAAGCGCATCGTGATTGCCGGTGGCGGGGATTCCGCCGTGGACTGGGCGCTGTCACTGGCGGATGTCGCTAAGCAGGTCTCAGTGGTGCATCGCCGCCCAAAATTCCGCGCGGCGCCGGAAAGCGTCAGCCGGATGGAGGCGCTGGCGGCGGACGGCAAGATCGAGCTGGTGATCCCGTATCAACTGGCCGGGCTGGAAGGTGAGAACGGCACGCTCTCCGGGGTGAAAGTGGCGACGCTCGACGGGCAGGAAAAGCTGCTGGAAGCGGATGCTCTGCTGGCGTTCTTCGGACTGGCGATGGAGCTGGGCCCAATCGCCGAGTGGGGGCTGAACCTGCATATGAACCATATCGAGGTGGAGGCATCGACCTGCGCCACCAATCAGCCGGGCATCTATGCCATTGGTGACATTGCCACCTACCCCAACAAGCTGAAACTGATCCTGTGCGGATTCTCGGAAGCGGCGATGGCAATGCATGCGGCACGCGACCTCGTTTATCCGGATACCGCGTATCATTTTGAATATTCGACCAGCAAAGGAGTGCCGGCATGAGCGCGACCCTGATTGACGGAAAAGCCTTTGCCGCCGGTGTGCGCGAGAAAGTCGCAAACGCCACCGCCGCGTTGAAAGCCTCCCACGATATCACCCCCGGACTGGCGGTGGTGTTGGTGGGCGACGACCCGGCCAGCGAGATTTATGTGCGCAACAAAAAGAAGATGACCGAAGAGGTCGGGATGCAGTCGTTCGACTATCACCTGCCCGCCTCGACCACGCGCGAGGAACTGCTGGCGAAGGTGGATGAGCTAAATAGCAACCCGGAGGTGAACGGGATTCTGGTGCAGTTGCCGCTGCCGAATAAGGACGATGAGAATATCGTTATCAATGCCATCGACCCGGAAAAGGACGTGGACGGGTTCCACGTGATCAACTCCGGCAAGCTGGCGACGGGACAGGACGGGCTGGTGCCGTGTACGCCGCTTGGCTGCCTGATGCTGCTGAAGGATACGCTCGGCGATCTTTCCGGCAAGCACGCGGTGGTGATCGGGCGCTCCAACATTGTCGGCAAGCCGATGAGCCAGTTGCTGCTGAATGAAAGCTGCACCGTGACGACCGTGCATTCGCGCACACGCCATATCAAGGAAGAGACGAAGCGCGCCGATATTCTGGTCGCCGCCGCCGGGAAACCGGAAATGGTGGAGGCCGACTGGATCAAGCCGGGGGTGGTGATTATCGATGTCGGGATCAACCGGATCGCGCTGCCGGAAGGCAAGTCCAAGCTGGTGGGTGACGTCAATATGGAAGAAGTGGCGGAGACCGCCGCTGCCATCACTCCGGTGCCGGGCGGCGTGGGGCCGATGACCATTGCCTGCCTGCTGCACAACACCCTTAAAGCGACCTGTATTCAGCACCAGATTCCGTTTCCACTGGGCGCATGATTGAGGCGTTTCAGGATCTCTCATTGCTGCATGGATTGCTGCTGTTCGCCACGGCAGTGCTGGCAGGCGGGCTGAATGCCGTCGCCGGGGGCGGTACGTTTTTCACGTTTCCGATTCTGCTGTTTACCGGCGTGCCACCCGTGGCGGCGAATGCCACCAGTTCGGTGGCGGTGTGGCCGGGGGTGATTGCCAGCGCGTTCGGGTATCGCGATTTGCTGACCAAGCATAAATCCATGTTGCCACTGATGATTGGCATCGGGCTGGTGGGCGGCTGGCTGGGTGCGGAGTTGCTGCTGATGACCCCGGATGCCACCTTCCGCGATATGATTCCGTGGCTGCTGCTGGTGGCCACGGCGTTGTTCGCCTTCGGACGACCCATCACCGACTGGACGTCTCGCACTTTCAGCAGCAGCCCGAAACTGGAGCGCTTCCGCGTGGCGTTCTCGTCGCTGTTCCAGTTGATCATTTCCATTTACGGCGGGTTTTTCGGCGCCGGGATTGGCATATTGATGCTGGCGATGCTGCAGTGCCTCGGCATGAAAGATATTCATGATATGAACGCGTTTAAGGCTGCACTCGGAGCCGGGATTCACGGTTCCGCGGTGGTGACGTTTATCCTGTCGGGCATTATTTTCTGGCCGCAGGCGATCATCATGGTGGCAGGAGCGATGCTGGGCGGCTACGCCACGGCGCGGCTGGCGCTGAAGATGTCGCAGCAAACGGTGCGGCTGTTCGTGATTCTGGTCGGCAGCGCGACGACGATCTATTTCTTCTTGCAGTGATACCGGCGGTTGCATAAGCTCCCCTTGTTGAGAGGAGCGTGCGCTATGACCGACATTTACCCGATTCCCAAGCTCACTGTTGAGCCGTTGATTGATGCCGAACAGTATCGCCGGATGTATGCCGAGTCCGTCGATGATCCCACCTTGTTTTTTGCCAAACAGGCGGAGAAGTTCCTGCATTGGGACCGCATGTGGGAGACGGTGAAGGATACGCATTTCTCCAAGGAAGAGGTACATATTAAATGGTTCGACGGCGGCGCGCTGAATGTTTCCGCCAACTGCCTTGACCGCCATCTGGCCGAGCGCGGCAACCAGACCGCGATCATCTGGGAGCCGGACGATCCGAACGAAGCGGCGCTGCATATTACTTATAAAGAGCTGCATGAGCGGGTGTGCCGCTGCGCCAATATGCTGAAGGAACTGGGCGCAAAACAGGGCGACCGGATTACGATTTACATGCCGATGATACCGGAAGCGGCAATTGCGATGCTGGCCTGCGCGCGTATCGGCGCCGTGCACTCGGTGGTGTTCGGCGGGTTCTCACCAAGCGCACTACGCGGACGGATTGACGATTGCGAGAGCCGTATCGTCATCACCGCCGATGAAGGGTTGCGCGGCAGCAAGCATGTGCCGCTGAAAGCCAATGTCGACAAAGCCTGCGAAGGCACCGATGTGCAGCGTGTGGTGGTGGTAAAACGCACCGGCGGCGCTATCGACTGGGTGGACGGGCGCGATGTGTGGTGGCATGAGCTGGAGCACAATGTCAGCAGTGATTGCCCGGCAGAAGCGTTCGATGCGGAGGCACCGCTGTTTATTCTCTACACTTCCGGTTCCACCGGTCAGCCGAAAGGGCTGGTGCATACCTCTGCCGGGTATCTGCTGTGGTCGGTGATGACCTTTACCTATGTGTTCGATTATCACCCCGGCGAAGTCTATTGGTGTACCGCCGATGTCGGATGGGTTACCGGGCATAGCTATATCGTCTATGGGCCGCTGGCAGCCGGAGCAACGACGGTGATGTTCGAGGGTGTACCGAATTATCCCGATCCGTCACGCTTCTGGCAGATTGTTGACAAGCATCACGTATCGCTGTTTTACACGGCACCGACCGCCATCCGCATGCTGGAGCGCGAAGGCGACGATTATGTGAAAGCGACTGCCCGTTCGTCACTGCGGGTGCTGGGTTCGGTCGGAGAGCCGATCAACCCCGATGCATGGCGCTGGTATCATCATGTGGTGGGCGACGATCATTGCGCGGTGGTGGATACATGGTGGCAGACGGAGACCGGCGGGCATTTGATTACGCCGCTGCCGGGAGCGATTCCGACCAAGCCGGGATCGGCGACATTGCCGTTCTTCGGCGTGCAGCCGGTGCTGATCGATACGGACGGCAAGGAGCTGGGTGACGGGCAGGACGGCGCGCTGTGCATCCGCGATTCCTGGCCAGGACAGGCACGCAGTATCTGGGGCGATCACGACCGGTTTATCCAGACCTATTTTTCCTCCTTCCCCGGTTATTATTTTTCCGGCGACGCGGCGCATCGGGATACGGACGGTTATTACTGGGTGGCCGGGCGGATGGACGATGTGCTGAATGTCTCCGGGCATCGGCTGGGCACGGCGGAGATCGAGTCGGCGCTGGTGGAACACGACGCGGTGACGGAAGCGGCCGTGGTCGGCTTTCCGCACGATATCAAGGGTGAAGGCATCTATGCCTATGTGACGTTGAGACCAAATGTGGAAGGCGATGATGCGCTGCGCGGTGAGTTGAAAACACTGGTGCGCCAAATCATCGGGCCAATCGCGACACCAGAGAAGATTCATTTCACCCCGGCCTTGCCGAAGACCCGCTCCGGCAAAATCATGCGACGAATTCTGCGCAAGATTGCCGCCGGTGAGGTGCAGTCCCAAAAGGATTACGGCAAGCTCGGCGACATCTCTACCCTGCTCGATTCCACAGTGGTGGATGCGCTGGTGGAAGGACGGCTTTAGCACAAAGCAGCCTTACTTATCGCAAGGCTGCCTCGTGTGGGTGGTAGGGGTATTCTGGTTGTTTATGCGAAGATGAAGTCGGCCTCCGAGACGTCCGAGATGTGGACGTTCTTAAGATAGATGGAGGTGTCTTCATCGACATTAATCAGGGTGCTGCCGCCTTTCCTGTCAATGTCGAGATCAGCAAAGCTCAATCCTGTGAAGGCAGTGAGATCGATGCGGTCAGTGCCGTCTTCGAAGTCGCGCACCAGATCTTTCCCGGCATCATTGGCGAAGACGAAGATGTCCACACCACCGTGACCGTAGAGCTTGTCTTCTCCGGCACCGCCATAGAGCGTGTCATTGCCGTCACCACCACGCAGCGTGTCTTTGCCATCGCCGCCGATGATGAGGTCGTCGCCCTTGTTGCCACTCAGCGTATCGTTGCCAGCGCCGCCATAGAGCACATCGTTATGGCTGCCGCCAAGTAGATAGTCTTTGTCATCGCCGCCATCGAGCGTGTCGTTGCCGGTGCTGCCGTGGATGGTGTCGCTGCCGCCGTCGCCGTGGATGACATCGTCACCCTGATTACCATTGAGGTCGTCATCGCCCTCGCCGCCGATCAGCGTGTCGTTGCCTCTTTCGCCTTTCAGTTCATCGGCGTCGTCACCACCCATCATCAGATCATCACCATTGCCACCGTTCAGCGTGTCTTCCGCATCAGCACCAGTGATGAGATCATTGGCATCGGTGCCCTGCAGCACATCGTAACCGGAGGTGCCGTATTTGGTGGTGTCCATGTTCACAAGCGCCGCCAGATCCAGCTGATGGTCTGCCAGTTCCACCACCGCATTGACGGTGGAGACATCACCTTTGAGGAAACCTGCCAACAGGTTATTGCTGATGGTGTTGCCGGTGGAGCTGCTGTTTTCTTCCTTGATGCCGTAAGCGCTGCGGATGTCGCCGTCGGCATAGATCAGGTTGCCGGTGATGATGTTGTCGGTGGCAGCAAAATATTTGCCTGATGCCCCGTTCTTATCGTCGTAGCCACTGATTTTGATCTCGTGGTATTTGCCGTTGCCGGATTGCGAGTTGTTGTAGACTTCGTTGTCGCTGATGAGCGTACGGCTGGCACCATCGAGCTCAATACCGTAGCGGCCATTGCCATATACATCGACATGTTTGACCGTGACGTCGGTACTGATCTTGACCAGTACGCCGTTGCGACCGTTATTATAGAAACTGCCGCCCTCGACATAGATGTTATTGGTGAGGTCGCGGTCATCGCTACCGCGCTGGATGACCAGCCCTTCGGCTCCGTTGTCGTACGCCACGTTATTGAGGAGTGTCATGTCATGTGACCCGGTAACGACGTTAAAGCCGTGGCGTCCGTTGGCATAGGAGATATTGTTGATTAATGAGCCGAAGGACTGGAAATCGATGGTGAAACCGTCATAGCCGTTGTGGTGAGCAACGGAATCGCGAATGGTCAGGCCGACCGTCTGCTCGTGCGGGTCAAACCCATAGCGCGATACACTATGGATTTCCACGCGCTCAACGAGGATGTTCTGGTCAGCCTTGGCGACACCCGGCGTGACGCCGGTGAAGAAACCATCCACTTCTCCTTTGGTATTCTGCATGTTGCCGTCGATGGTCAGATCGCGGACAGTGATGTTCTCGTTGATCTCGGCACTCTTGGTGCGGATGATGCCGGTAACTTTATGGTCCCATCCATCGGCCAGCTTGATGATGGTCTTGCCCATGCCGGCGCCTTCCAATGTCACGTTATCGCGCAGAAGGATCGCGCCGTAAGATGCTTTATGGTTGCCGCTGACGATGTAGGTTCCTTCCGGGATATAGACCGTGCCGCCGCCCGCTTCATGAGCCGCGTCGATGGCCTGTTGAATGGCTAATTTGTCGTCCGTGGAACCGTTACCTGCAGCGCCGAAATCTTTGACATTATAGTTCATTTCTCTGTTTCCTTGTCTGTGTCTTGTTACGAAACTCGCCTATCTGGCGTGCGTATCAATTCAGGATGAAGCAGAAAAATTAACTGGTTGTTAACTTTTTGTGCAAGTTAGTGTAATTTATAACTAAATTTAGATATAATCTGCCAACAATGCGTCGTATTAACTAATTTTCGCATTATGTTTCAGATGATTAGAGAATTTTGGCGGGGAATTGCCTAAAATTTGATACAAACAGCCCGATAAAATTAATGAAATTCAATGGGTTACTGTTGCATAAAAAGCACAGTGGTTAGAGGCTAGAGGTTGGAGATTAGAGATAAGGGAATGGATTGCTGAATACTGGCCATCTACTTCAGGATGGAACCGAGCACCCCGCGCACCACACGGCGACCTAATGTCTGCACCGCATAACGCGCCATGTATTTGGTCAGGCTGACGCCCATACGCTCCCATT
>JAUIJX010000202.1 GCA_030430795.1 Alphaproteobacteria bacterium
AAGGAAGCACTGATTGAATCGACGGAAGATGCCAATCTGTTCGAGAAGGCCGAAGAAGCCATCAAGAAGGCGTTTGAGAGCGATCCGAATCTGCGTGAAATCAGAGATAACATTATTGTAGAACAGACGCCTGAGGGCTTAAAAATCGAGATTATGGATTCCGACAAGGAGTCTATGTTCAAGCCGGGCAGCGATGTGCTGACCGAGTTTGGCCGTACCATGCTGGAGAAGATGAATGTGGTGATTGAGAAGATGCCGAATCATATTTCTATCACCGGCCATACCGATGCGGTGCCGTTCTCGCAAGGTGCCCGGATGTCGAACTGGGAGCTGTCCACCATGCGTGCGAATTCCGCTCGCCGCTTCCTCATGTCCAAGGGCATGACCGGGGAGCGTGTCGGCAAGATTCAGGGCCGGGCAGACCGTGAATTGCTGTTCCCGAACGAGCCGAAATCCTCCAAAAACCGGCGCATTACCATCATCCTGCTGCGCGGTTCACATATGATCATTCCTATTGGGCAACAACCTGCAACGCGTTCCCTGCTTTCCGTGCCCAAGGTCGATAGTATCATCGAGGAAGAGGTCAGGAAAGAAGGCGGCAACGGTGCGAATATTGACTATAAAGACCTGCGCACCCATGACGATGAGCCGATGTTAAATAATGAGCCGGAGGCGATTGATAATCTGGATTCGGCGCCGGTAGATGCGATTGGTGGGGAGCGAGACGGGGCATTGGAAAACAACCAGCAACTACAGGATGCGGTGCAAAAGGCCAGTGAGCCTGCTCAGGCACCGGCATCTTCCGGTGGCGACGCGACCAGCGAAGATACGCTGGAATAGTCTTTATTATTCAGGTTCCTGACGGCACAGCACATTGACGATGAATTGCTTGCCGTATTGTTCGATGTTGTATTTCGAGAGTTTGAGCAGTGAGTCGCGTGTTTCATACGGGATGCGATGCTTGGTGAGAAAAGCGCGTAGTACCGGGATGCTGATGGCGATATCGCGGCGGGCGACGATCTTCTGCTTGCGGGTTAGCCGGTTGACTTCCAGCAGATCGACCTTGGCGGTGACGACGCCGACGACATTCCCGGCATAATCCAGCAGCGGGCCGCCGCTGTTGCCGTGGCGGGCGGAGTCGGAGAATTGCAGGAATTGCGATTCGCCGTGCGGGCCTTTGATGTCCTCAACATTCGCATATTCTATTTTGTAGCGGCCGGTGCCCGCGTAATCCTCGGGATAACCCATGACCACTACCTTCTCGTCAGGCCGGATGCCGGTGAATTTATGGCGCAGATAACTGATGCGCGACGGCAGTTTCTTGGATTTCAGTACGGCCAGATCCAGCTTGTCATCCTTGGTGACGACAGTGGCCGGGAAGCGGCTGTTGCTCTCGCCAATCAGCATGATATCGACGCATTGATCCAGCACATGGGCGTTGGTGACGACATGCCCCTGCCTGCCGACGTAAAAGCCGGTGCCGGTGGTGTAGGGGACGTACTGGGTTTGTGCGGTTGCCGATGAGGCGAGGATGGCAAGCAGCAGGCTGAGAGTCAGCCGGGAGAGCCGTATATATCTGCGTTTTGCCATTGGTTTATGGTACCACGATCACGTGCGATGACAAAGCAGCGAAGTGGCTCCGTTCAGCCTAGGCAATCTCGTCTTCGATATCTTTCTCGCGGGATTTCTTCGTCGTCTTGGTGAAGCTGAAAGTCAGCTCGTCGCCTTTGACCACGACCTTGACATGGCCACCCTTGACCAGTTTGCCGAAGAGGACTTCATCCGCCAGCGGCTTTTTGATCTTCTCGGCGATCAGGCGGGACATCGGACGGGCGCCGTTGCTGCGC
>JAUIJX010000203.1 GCA_030430795.1 Alphaproteobacteria bacterium
CAGTAATAATCGGGCGAAATCCGGCCCGCAGCGGGACACGCAGCCTTGCGTCCGGCCCAGAAGAGCAGACGTTCCTGCTCATCGCGCGAAATGCGGATATCGTTAGACCCGGCACGTTCGACAATCGCGTGCACCTGCGCGGTCTGTTCTTCGACTTCGGCCTGTGTGCCGTCCAGCTCGCAGAGCAGAATAGCTGCAGCATCGGTGGGATAACCGGCATGTACGAACGCCTCGGCAGCTTTGATGATGCCATTGTCCATCATTTCCAGCCCACCCGGAATAATGCCGCCGGCGATGATATCGCCTACTGCTTTGCCGGCATCTTCGACATCGTTGAATGCTGCCATGATGACTTGCGCGACTTCCGGTTTCGGCAACAGTTTGACGGTGACTTCCACCACAATACCCAGCATACCTTCCGAGCCGGTCAGTATCGCCAGCAGATCGTAACCGGCTGAATCGAGAGCCGCACCGCCCAGTTCGATCAGCTCGCCATCAACAGTGACTATTTTCAGGCCGAGAATATTGTGCACAGTCAGGCCGTATTTCAGGCAGTGTACACCGCCGGAGTTCTCCGCCACATTACCACCGATGGAGCAGGCGATCTGGGACGACGGATCAGGGGCGTAGTACAAGCCGAGTGGTGCAACCGCCTGGGAAATTGCCAGATTGCGCACGCCGGGCTGGACTCTGGCAACGCGATTGGCGCTATCAACAGATAGTATTTTATTGAATTTGGACAAACCCAGCAGTACCCCGTCGGCCAGTGGCAGAGCGCCGCCTGATAATCCTGTGCCCGCGCCGCGCGCGACGACCGGTACGCCCATCTGGCTACAGTTGCGCATAACATGCTGGACTTGCTCAATAGTTTCGGGCAGCACTACGGCCAGCGGCAGGCGTCGGTAGACGGACAGACCATCACATTCATAGGGCCGCAGATCTTCTTCTTCGGTCAGGATATTGGCTGCTGGCATGCCACGTGCCAAAACAGCGCGTAATGCTCCCGCATCAGGTGCGGAAGCCGGGGTGGATAACTTATCGGACGCGGGTGCCGGAGGGGCTGCTGTCACGGTAAAGTCCTCCTAAGGTCGGTTATAGGGAAAAAATAAAGCAAAAGTGACTCAGAGTGCTTTAATCGAATTTGCAAAATGATAGCCTAGCCGTGCCGAAAGTTTCTCGCCAGCTTGTTTGACAATTGGAACCCAGGCCATATTGCGTCGTTCCATCGGAGCGGAAACTGAAATGCCGGCGATCATCCGGTTAGTGCTGTCGAGTACGGGCACACCGATGCAGCCGACGCCGAGCTCGGCTTCTTCATCATCCAGAGCATAGCCCTGCTGCAAAGCGTTTTTGACATTTCGCCACAGTGCGGTGGACTCGGTGATCGATTGTGGTGTGCAGGGTCTCAGGCCGGTGCGTTCGGCGTATTCCAGACAGGCTTCGGCACCGCCTTCGGCCAGAAACAACTTGCCGACGGCGGTAACATGCAGGGGCATATGCCCGCCAATAGCTTGCTCGACCCGCATCATGCGGCTTGGCGTGACCCGTTCGACATAGACCACCTCATCACCTTCGCGCACGATGAGGTTGACGGTTTCATTGATTTCGCTGCGGAGCCATTCCAGAATAGCGCGTGCTTCGCGCCGGATGTCCAGGCGGCCCTGGACCCGGCTGCCGAGTTGCAGCAGTTTAACCCCCAGCTGATAGTGGCCGTTCTCGGTGCGCTCAACCAGCCCGTGTTCGGATAAAGATGCCAGAATGCGGAATGCGGTTGAGGGATGCAACTCGGTTGCGCCAGCCAGTGTTTTCAGGCTGACGGCATCGG
>JAUIJX010000060.1 GCA_030430795.1 Alphaproteobacteria bacterium
TCGAGGCCGACTTCCCTGCCGATTTCATCACCGAATATATCGGCCAGACGCGCGGCTGGTTCAACACGCTCATCATGCTGTCCACCGCCTTGTTCGACCGCGAGCCGTTCGAGAACTGCATCTGCCACGGCGTCGTGCTGGACGAGGAAACCGGCCTGAAATATTCCAAGCGCCTGAAGAATTACAAAGACCCGATGGAAGTGTTCGATACCTATGGTTCCGACGCGCTGCGCTGGATGATGGTGGCCTCGCCGGTGATGCGCGGCTCCGATATCGGCGTCGATCCCGAAGGTGCGTTCATCCGCGACGTGCTGCGCCTCTACATCAAACCGCTGTGGAACGCCTATAATTTCTTCTGCCTCTATGCCAATGCCGACGGCGCCAGGGCGGCATTCCGTACCGATTCGGATAATTTGATGGATCAGTATATTCTATCGAAATGCAAAGAAATGATAGCCATTGTCGATGATTCGCTGACCGCCTACGACACACCCGGCGCCACGCAGGCCATCAGCGATTTCTCGGAAACCCTGAATAACTGGTACATTCGCCGCAATCGCAACCGTTTCTGGAAGGCCAAAGCCGATGCCGACAAGCAATCGGCCTATGATACGCTATACACCGTACTGCATTGCCTGTGCCGTGCCGCTGCGCCGCTGTTGCCGCTGGTGAGCGAGCAAATCTTCCTCGGCCTCACCGCGCATGGCAACTGGGATGCCGCCGCCAGCGTCCACACGCAGGATTTCCCGCAGGAACTGGCGACATATGCCCCGGCTTCCGCCCATGTCATGCAGGATATGGATCGCGTGCGCGACATCTGCAACGCCGCCCACGGTATCCGCAACAGTGAGAATATCCGCACCCGTCAGCCGCTGGCCAGCCTGACCTATTATGGCCGCCCGCTGATGGAAAACCGCGATTATTATGCCTCGCTGATGACCGACGAGGTCAATGTGAAGGAAATCATCTTCTCCGATGCGCTGGATGAGGTCGCCGACTATCGGCTGACCATCCATTTCCCAGTGGCAGGCAAGCGCCTCGGTGGTCAGATGAAAGCCGTCGCTGCTGCTGCCAAACAGGGCGACTGGAGCAATCAGGACGGCGTGATTAGCTGCGGTGGCGAAGTGCTGCAGGACGGCGAAGCAGTGATTCAACTGCAGCCGAAGGAAGCTTCCGCCGCCGCGCCGCTCTCCACCAACGATGCGCTGGTGGTGCTGGATACCAGCCTGACGCTGGAACTGGAAGCGGAAGGCATTGCGCGTGACGTGGTGCGCCTGATCCAGCAATCGCGCAAGGAAGCCGACCTGCATATCTCAGACCGCATCGCCCTGCATATCGATGCGCCGGAAGCGGTGATCGCGGCATTGCAACAGTTTGAAGCCTATGTTTCGGAGCAGGTGCTGGCGGCATCGGTAGCGTATGAAGCGGCCAATGCCGATTTTTCCTTCACACACACGCTCGATAATGCCAACATAACCCTGCATTTCAGTAGGGCAAACGGATGAGCAGCAAAACCAGCGTAGGCGTGATCGGAGCAGGTGCATGGGGTACCGCACTGGCGATCCTCGCCAACCGCGCTGGCAGTGACGTCAAGCTCTGGTCGCGCAACGAGACCGTCATCAACAATATCCGCAGCCGCCGTATTAATGAGGCGTATCTGCCGGATTGCTTTGTCGATCCGTCCATCCAGATCACCTCGGATCTGGCGGAAGTGGCCAAAAGCCAACTGCTCATTCTTTCCGTGCCGTCGCAATCGGTGCGCACCATCTGTATTTCGCTCTCCGACCTGATCGAGCCGTCACGCCCGATCATCATCAGCAGTAAGGGCATTGAGCGCGGCAGCCTTGCATTGATGAGCGAGGTGGTGCAATCCATCCTGCCATCTAACCCGGTGGCGGTGATTTCCGGCCCCAATTTCGCGAACGAAGCTGCGGCTGGCCTGCCGACCGCGACCACGCTGGCCTGTCTGGACCCGGTGCTGGGCGAGCAGATTACCTATGCCATCGGTGGCAAGCTGTTCCGTCCTTACCTCACCAACGACATCATCGGTGCACAGATCGGTGGCGCCGTGAAGAACGTGGCGGCCATCGCCTGCGGGATTGCCGCCGGGAAAGAATTTGGCGAAAACGCCCGTGCCGCGTTGATTACCCGCGCTGTCGCCGAGATGGGCCGTCTGGCGCGCGTCAAGGGTGGGCGGCAGGAAACCCTGCTCGGCCTCTCCGGTATTGGCGATCTGATGCTGACCTGTTCCAGCCTCAAATCGCGCAATATGTCGCTCGGGTATTCGCTGGGGCAGGGCAAAAGCATCAAAGAACTGCTGCCCGGCAACATGCACGGCCTGACCGAAGGGGTAGTGACGGCGGATTCCATCTATGAGCTGTCGATGAAGCTGGGGCTGACCATGCCGATCAGCATGGCAGTCTATAATATCCTGAAACAGAATGTCACCGTGGATGAGGGCATTATGGACCTGCTGGGACGCCCGTTTGCCGCCGAAGCCGAGCCAAAAATGCCGGTGTGACATAGCTCACAGGATCAAATCTATATATTTCAACATATTGTAGGGGCGCAATTGTCACAGAATTGTAACCCACAAGGCCGCGCGTCTCACGTATAATCCTAGTATAGAATAATACTGGCAGAATAGACGCATGGTAGACAGTTACGAAGAAGACAACAGAATTTCCGAAGACGGCGCAGTCAGCCGTTTCGGCGGATTTCTTAACTCGGCAGGTAAATTCACCGGTTGGCTGGGCAGCTTCCTGCCTGGTTACGGTTACATCAGCGGTAGCATGGTCGCCGGTGGTGATGCATTGAAGGCCGTGGAAGAAGCAGGTGACGGGCATACCGCGAAAGCAGCCAAGCTGCTGGTGCGCGGGGCCGCCGAAGCCGGTGTTGTGTTCGGTAGTTTCGGATTAGTCGGTCTGGCGGATATTCTGGTCAAGCCAATTACGGGTGAAACGGTAGCCTCCCATGTGGGGGATGTGGCTGCCAAACTGGTCGATGGCATCGATAGCAGCAGTAAAATGAATGCCAGCACCGCCGCTGTCGGCACCAACCCACTTTATGCACAGCAACAGGCAGTGCCAGCCGACCCGGCAGTGATGGGACAATATACACGCAGCGCCGTCGCGCAGGGTTATGGCCCGGGCGGTCAGTCGCCGGAAGCTATCCGCGCACAACTGGCGGCACGCGCAGCACAACAAAACGGGATGGCATAAAGACGTGACATGTTATTGGGAGCATCCAGAGAACCGGTAACGGCGCATGTGGCAGGAGTAGGGGATAATATAGGCCCCTTTATGCCGTACATCGCCACGGCGGAAGGCGGAAGAAACCCACGAGCTGGCATGAATGGAACGGAATGGCGTGGAATGGTGAATGCGGAGCGGGGACGAGAAACCCCAGTCCTCTCGGAAACACAAGGCTTTGCGGATGCGATTGAACAGGCCAGAGAAATGGCGGCCAACGAAAACCGGGAAGCAGAAGTATAAGATTGTAATGTAGAAAAAACGATGTAACGATAAGAGATGTATCAAAGGTGAATGAAATGTCTAAAGCAGAACTGGAATTGAAATACCACGAAATCACCGAGCTCTACGAACTTGCAGAAGAGCTGGTGGAAACCGTGGCAAGTGAATTTGTCGGCAGCCCGGAAGAACAGCTGGCGCTGGTGGAACCGTTGATCGAAACGGTAGGCGAATCAGCCGACATCCTCTCCGAAGAATTCATTCAGGTCGCGGGCAAACCAAAAGCGCGCAACAAGAACAGCAAAGGTAAAGTGGAAGCTGCGCTGCGCGGCATCTATATCGCCATTGACGAATATGGCAAGCAGGTGAAGCGTTCCTCGCAAAAACTGTCTGAGAAAATCATGAACATCGCTGACCCGATCGTCGAAAAAATCAAACGTCAGGTCGAAGTGGTCATCGCGGTCTTCGTCGATTTTGTTGACATCTCGCTGGATCGCATCATGCAGAAGGCACATATCGAAGAGCTGAAAGAGCGTCAGGAAAAGATCGCTGCCATGCTCTACAGTGCCGGCTACGCCATCGAATAATCTTTAAACCAACTCACAATAATAACAATTACAAAGGAGCAGGCAATGTCTGAAACAAGCGTATCCGATGATCTGGGTTTACAAAGTAAGGCTGTAGAATTTAGGAGAGCCTATTTCCCTAGGGAGGCCAGCATAGGATTGGTGGTTACGAAAGGGGCAGATGTGGTATTTACGGGCAATAAATCAGTCCTCGAAGCAGCATCAATGGCCATCAATGCGACGGCAAGAAAGCATCATTTTCTAGAGAAATATGGTTTAGAGGGCCCGGTATGCACGGTAGAACGTGATGTAACAGGTCGCACGGAGTTACATATTGCTGTCGACACGTTCAATCAACTGGCAGACGCCATGCCGACATGGCATCCGGTATACGGTGCGGTAGCGCAAGCTGCCGAGCAGTCGCGAGGCGCTGCATAATACAAAAAAAGAGGGGAGCCGAGGCTCCCCTTAAAGTCTGCGTAGTGTAGCCTGAGTTATACGCTGTAATACATTTTGAACTCTACCGGATGCGGCGTGTGTTCAAACTGTTCGACTTCTTCCATTTTTAATTCGATATAGGCGTCGATCACGTCATCCGTCATCACATCGCCCTTCTTCAGGAAGTCACGGTCGGCATCCAGTGCCTCCAGCGCTTCGCGAAGAGAACCGGCCACATTCGGAACGTCTTTCAACTCTTCCGGTGGCAGGTCGTACAGGTTTTTATCCATAGCATCGCCCGGATGGATTTTGTTTTCAATCCCGTCCAGACCGGCCATCAACAGCGCCGTAAAGGCATAATATGGATTCGCCGTAGCATCCGGGAAGCGCGTTTCAATACGCTTACCCTTCGGACTGGCAACATACGGAATACGCACGGACGCAGAGCGGTTGCGTGAGGAGTATGCCAGCAGCACCGGTGCTTCGTAACCTGGGATCAGGCGTTTGTAGCTGTTGGTGGAGGCGTTGGTGAAGGCGTTGATCGCTTTCGCATGTTTGATGATCCCGCCGATGTAATACAGGCAGGTATCGGACAGGTCGGCATAACCGTTCCCGGCAAACAGTGGTTTGTCCTTCTTCCAGATTGACTGGTGCGTGTGCATCCCGGATCCGTTATCGCCAGAGACCGGCTTCGGCATGAAGGTTGCGGACTTGCCGTAAGACGCCGCCACCATCTGCACCACGTATTTGTATTTCTGTACGTTGTCGGCGGAACCCACCAGCGTGGAGAACTCAATCCCCATTTCATGTTGCGCCGGAGCCACTTCGTGGTGGTTCACATACGGCTTGATGCCGACATCTTTCAGCGTGGTAATCATCTCAGCGCGCAGGTCGGCCATGGAGTCCACCGGCGGCACCGGGAAGTAACCACCTTTCACGCCCGGACGGTGGCCGAGGTTGCCGGACTCATAGAACGTACCGGAATTGACCGGCGATTCCATAGACTCCAGTTGATAGAAAGAAGACATCATGCCGGTGTCAAAACGCACATCGTCGAACAGGAAAAACTCCAGTTCCGGCCCGAAGAAAGCGGTGTCGCCGATGCCGGTATATTTCAGATATTCTTCCGCACGCTTGGAAATGGAACGCGGGTCGCGCTCATATGGCTGGCCAGTGCTCGGCTCCACGATGTCGCAGAACACAACCATCGTCGGGTGCGCGGCGAACGGATCGACAAACGCGGTCGAGGTATCCGGCATCAGAATCATGTCGGACTCGTTGATCGCTTTCCATCCGGCGATGGATGAGCCGTCGAACATAATCCCTTCGTCGAACGTATCTTCATCGACGGAATCCACGAAATAGCAGGTATGCTGCCACTTGCCGCGCGGGTCGGTAAAACGGAAATCCACGAACTGAATGTCGTTTTTCTTAATGGTTTCCATGATTGATTTTGCAGACATCAAAAATTCTCCTTTTTGTTTTGTGTCATCAGCTCAGAGATGGCTGGTTTAGACTTAGATTGCGGCATCACCGCGCTCGCCGGTACGGATGCGGATCGCATCGTCAATCGGGTGCACGAAGATTTTACCATCTCCAATGCGACCTGTTTTAGCAGAGTTGACGATGGTTTCAATCGTGCGTTCCACGAGGTTATCCTGCACCACCAGCTCAAGCTTCACTTTGGGGAGGAAATCCACCACATATTCCGCGCCGCGATACAGCTCGGTATGCCCTTTCTGACGGCCAAAGCCACGTGTTTCCGTGACGGTAATCCCCTGCAGGCCGATTTCCTGCAGCGCTTCCTTCACTTCGTCGAGTTTGAATGGTTTGATAATCGCTTCGATCTTTTTCATAAGCCACACGGTTGATTGAGTTGAGTGATGTTGGTGGGATAGAGCATAAACTGTGCCATTCTTAAATAGAGGGAATAATGCAATGATATATATGGGAATACGCCTACCCTGAAACAGGGGGCGTTCAAAATATGCAACCGCAAACAGCCTATTTTTTAGACGTGTTGCTCAAAAAATAGGCAACATCCCCGGTGTCGGCAAAAGAACAGGCGTCACTGGCAATCTGCTTGACGATGGCGGCGGAACTGGTTAAGGATGCAACTCCTCCTGTTCCGGTATCGGGACATGGGTGTGTGGCGGGCGTAGCTCAGTTGGTTAGAGCGCCAGTTTGTGGCACTGGAGGTCGTGGGTTCGATCCCCATCGCTCGCCCCATTTTCCGGATTCTTCACTGTTTATGTTGCTGCGCTGCCGTTCGCCGGCGGGAAAGCAGCGGCTCCGCGCATGCGCAATCAGCCGGGGTTTGACAGGTTGCGGGGCTGGGTTTATCCTCACACCACATGCAACCGTAAGAGGAAACACTCCATGACATTCAAACCTTATGTATATGGTCGCGGCGACGAAACCGTCCGGCGCGTCGGAGATATGATTCAGGAAAAACTGTTCGGCAGTATCCCGGTCGAGATCGTCGATCTGGGTGTCGAGGCGCGCATCGCCAGTCAGGACGGTGTGCTGTCAGACTTCCTCTCGGCATTGAAAAACTGCGGCGCAGGCGTCAAGATGAGCACCGCCTCCGACGATCCCCGCGTGCTGGAAGCATTGCAGGCCGGTACACTCAAGAAGAAATCCGTCAACATCCTGCTGCGTCCCGGCGCGGGTGTGGTCGGCATGCTGCGGATGATCCCGGCGCCGAAGGGTTATAGCAAACCGGTCGCCGTCTTCCGTTACGGCAGTGGTGGCTTCTACGAAGAACAAAGCTGTGAGGTGATGGACAAGGACGGCACTAAGACGGCTGCCTACACCACCCATATGAATCTCGATAATCTGGCGCCTTTTGCCGAGCTGGCGATGAAGCTGGCCAGGCAATACGGGCTGGCGCTGCGTGTGTCTTCCAAATGGACGATTGCGAAAAGCGAAGCGCTGTTCGCCGACGGCATCACCTCGGTCTGGGATGCTGCAGGCGCGGAGTATAAGCGTATCCTCACCGACGTTGGTCTCGCTACCATTGCCACCGACCGGGAAGGCGGCTGGCTGTGGCTGTTCGATAACCCGAACGGCGACTCCGGCTCGGACATCGTCGACTGGATCGACGGCTCGCGCACGATGGGCTCCACCCTGTTCTGCAAGGACGGCTCGTCCTATGAGGAACTGCCGGGCGGCACCGCACCGGATAAAATGGAAACGGATCTGACGGGGTCAAATTTCTTCAACCCGTCCGGCGCGATCTATGCGTTCATCTCCGCCATCGAACAGGCTAACCCGGAACTCTCCGGCTGGCTTGGGCAGGTGCGGGAAGCGGCTATTGGTTATCTGGACAACACGCCGGATGGCAGTCGTGGCACCGAAGCGATGATCGATTCCGTCGCTTCCGCTGTCGCCCAACCCGCCGCTGCGTAATAAACGCTAATTTTTATCAGCATCACCGCCGCGTTGCAAGCCGCCGTTGTGAGGCTGGCGTGCTAGGCGGTCGGAGAAGCCGTTCGTCGCTTCCAGTGAGGTGAATGCCTCTTCTGAAACAATGTTCTTTGCGGTTTCCACAAAGCAATTGCGCACGGTATTGGCATTGTAAGGACGCCGTGGTTTCCTGCATTCCCGTCCGTCGGAATCTGTGGCGCGATTATCGAATTCCTTGCTTAGATAAGCGCTAACGCCGCGCTGCACCCGTTGCTGAAAATGCCGGATCATTCCCTCTGTGTCGTCAATGACAGGCATACGGAAACTAATCGTCATCGGCTTATTTTCCAGATCTTTCGCCAGCGTCATCCTCTCATAATTATCACCGGTGAAAACCCCGAGCGTAAATGCCGTGTATCCATGTTCAGTGACAGGTGATGTGGTGAATCGCACATGGAAGCTATCGCGGTAATGTTTGGCATCATCCACGCAGTCAAACATATTCTGCGGGGCAGCTGGCTGACTCGGCGGGTGGCCTTGCTCGTCCTGAATGGTGAGGGCGACCATGCGTGTATTATTCGCCAGATTTTGCGTTCCGTTCTCCGGTGTGACGCGCTCTCCTTGAGCATTGAGACAGAATACGTCCTTATCACTGATATGCCATTGCATGAGCGGGTTCGCTGCCAATTGCTCAAACACATGTTGCAAGCTGTCCAGCGATTCCTCGGCACGCAACTTGGCGGCATCCATATCCACGGTGTGCAAATTGATCGACGGATAAAAATGGATGGGATCCGATACGCCGTCCATCAATACGGATAAATGCAGGTTCAGGCGCCATGTCGGGCTGCCGCTATTGGGGGTTTCGTAACTGATAGTGGATGGATAGAGCGTTGTGATCTGACCGACGTCATCGGCAGGAAACGGCAGCATACGCTCTTCTTCCGTAATCGGCACATTCTTGACATGTTGCCAGGAAGACGATGACCCGCGATCGGATTTCACGCTGTTACGCAACTGAGTCTGTATGTCCCCTTGCGTGATTCTGCTGCGTTTGTTCATTCTGTCGATCATATCGATAAGTTTCTGCATTCGCGCAGTAGCAATCTCTTCCGCATGTGCTTCCTGTTTGGAGACACCCAGATCGAACTGAATTTCACCCTGTTCATCACGGCTCTTAAACCGGTATGCCGCGAAATAATGGCCGTTCACAACATTCAATTCCGGTGTAACATTGCGGATGATGGTAGGCAGAAAATCAGAAAAAGAATAACGGGAGATTTTGTCTGCCGCCGGTTCCGGCCGCAACGGCTCGATCTCCGAATAGCGCAGCAAATGGCTTTGCACAGCCACTTTGATATCCAGCGCTTCCTGCAAACTATGGGCATGGGTTGGGATCGTCAGATCTCGCCGCTCGCCTTTATCATTGCGCATCTGAATATGGATCGGGTAGCCTTCCTCGGCGTTCAGGCTGCAGCGCAGTTTACGAAAAGGGGACTGCATGCCGAGCCCATCTTCAACGAAAGAAACCGCAGTATGCGCAATGCTGATTTCATCTGGAAAGAAAGTGAAACGCTGTTCTCTGGTCGGCCGCCTCAATCGTGGCGCGGGCGGAGCTGCAGGTGCCGGTTCCGGTAAAGGAACGGGCGCACTCTCTGCAGGTGGTGGTGTTGGTTTGGAAGGCGGAGGAGCAGGGCGTTGAGCCTCGCGTTTGTCGCGGCGGCGCGGTTGCTGTATGCCTTTCGTCTGGGTGCGTGCCTGCACTACATCCATGAACCGGTCATACATGGCGGCGCATTGCGGCATGGCGGCACGTACGGCCTCGTGATCATATAGATCGGAGGTCAGCCAGTAATGCA
>JAUIJX010000061.1 GCA_030430795.1 Alphaproteobacteria bacterium
CTGGAAAGGATCACCCCGCGCCCGATCAGTTCACCGGCATCTTCAAACGCCGAGACCACGCGATCGACATCGCCGGTTTCCACGGTCACGCCGGTAGAGACATTATACTGCTCATCGACCACCACCCCATTCTCACGATATTCATTGCGGTAACTGCTGAGTGGAATCAGTTTGATTTCCGATTCCTTGAAGCCGCGCTCTTTGAGGAATGTCACGATGGTGCCGCGGTCCGACTTCGCTTCGGCGAAGGCAGAGTCCACCTGTTTGCTGACAATCGAGAAATGCAGCGACCAGATGGCAAGATCGGATTTCACTTCGCGCTCGGCCAGACCTTTGACGGAGGCGGTGTTTTCCGAGCTGCGCGCCTTATAGAGCGTATTCCCGATGAAATAACCGGAGACGCTCAGACCCAGCGCAATGCAGACACCCAGTGCCAGCAGCGCGGAAAATGAGGATGATTTATCAGACATAACTCGCTCCTTTCCTAGTAGCGGTAACGGACTTCTTCGTGTTCACACACATGGCAGTCGCAATCCGGGTAATTGTCGCACCACGCCTGCAGCGTTTTTTCGTAATTGCCGCCATCAGAACAGGCGGTCAGCATCAGGAGCATCATTGCAGCGATCCACTTCATGCCGCCACTCCCAGACGCTTGAACGCCAACGCTTCTTCCAGTTTGGCCGCCACTTTGAAGAGGGTTTCTTCGTCATAGGATTTGGCCAGCAATTGTAGGCCCAGCGGCAGACCGTCGGCATTCAGCCCGGCAGGCACAGAGATGCCCGGCAGCCCGGCCAGCGACGCCGGTACGGTGAAGACATCGTTCAAATACATCGTCACCGGATCGTCCATTTTCTCGCCGATGCCGAAGGCACCGCTCGGCGCGGTCGGGGTGAGGATGGCATCCACTTTTTCGAACGCATCACGGAAGTCTTTAATCAGCAGGCCACGCACGCGCTGCGCCTTTTTGTAATAGGCATCGTAATAGCCGGCGGACAGCACATAGGTGCCGATCATGATGCGGCGTTTGACTTCCGCACCGAACCCGGCAGCGCGGGTTTTTTCATACATGGCGTTGATGTCGTCACCGTCTTCCAGCACACGCAGCCCGTATTTCACCCCGTCATAGCGCGCGAGGTTGGAGGAGGCTTCCGCCGGCGCAATGATATAATAGGTCGGCAGCGCATAGCGCGTATGCGGCAGGGAAATCGGCACGATCTCCGCGCCCGCTTCTTTTAGCAAATCAGCCCCCTTGTTCCACAACGCTTCGATTTCCGCATCCATGCCGTCCATGCGGTATTCTTCCGGAATCCCGATCTTCATGCCTTTGATGTCCTGACCCAGCAGCGCTTCAACATTCGGCACCGGCTGGTTGACGGAGGTGGAATCCTTGGCGTCATGCCCGGCCATATGCTCGAACATCACCGCCGCGTCACGCACATCTTTGGTGATCGGCCCGGCCTGATCGAGTGAGGATGCGAAGGCGATGATCCCCCAACGTGAGCAGCGGCCATAGGTCGGCTTGAAGCCGGTGATGCCGCAGAAAGAGGCTGGCTGGCGAATCGAGCCACCGGTATCCGTCCCCAGTGCGGCCAGACACAGATCCGCCGCCACGGCAGAGGCCGAACCGCCGGATGACCCACCCGGCACGAGGTCTTTGCCCAGCGTGCGACCCCACGGGTTTTTCACATTGCCGTAATAGCTGGTGATGTTAGCGGAGCCCATGGCGAATTCGTCGAGGTTGGTTTTCCCGAGCATCACGCATCCGGCATCGAACAGGTTTTGGGTGACGGTCGATTCATATTGCGGGGTAAAGCCGTCCAGAATATGCGACGAGGCGGTGGTCAGCACGCCTTTGGTGCAGAATAAGTCCTTCACTGCGATCGGCACACCTTCCAGCGGGCGGGCATTACCGGCGGCGAGATTGTCATCCGCCTGCTTCGCCTGCGCTTTGGCGATGTCATGGGTGATGGTGTTATAGGCGTTCAGGTCACCGTTCTCAGCGTCCATTTTGTCGAGGAATGCCTGCGTCAATTCGGTGGAGCTTACGTCTTTCTTCTTCAAAGCATCGCGGGCTTCGGCCAGTGTCATGGAGGTCAGGTTGGTCATAACGCTTACCCCTGATCGATGACTTTTGGCACGACGAAGCAGTCATATTCCTTCGTCGGCGCGTTATAGAGAATGTCTTCCGCCCGGTCGCCGTCGGTGACTTCGTCCTTGCGCATCGGCAGGCCGTGTTCGATAACGCTGGCGACATCCTGCGCTGCGCCGGTATCGACTTCGCCCAGCATTTCCACCCAGTCGAGAATGCTGCCGAGCTCACCGCGCAGGCTCTCGGCCTCCTCGTCAGTGACCCGGATGCGCGCCAGTTTGGCTATTTTCTTTACATCTTCGTTGCTTAGGGACATGGCTTGCCTTGTTGTTTTTGTTTTGGAATGGATGGTTTTAGTCAGTCAGCGGCAAAAAAACAAGCCTTCCTTCATGATTTCGTAATATCAGGCACTTACAATGGCCATATGACTCAAAAAACGCTTGTGATAATGACTGGCGGCACCATCGACGCCTATTATAACCCGGCCAAGGGCACACCACATAACGTGCCGCTGGACGGAAGCAGCCCCGTGCCGGAGGTGGTCCGGCAGCTTGGATACGGCGATAGATGCGATATGGTGCAGCTTGCCTGCCATGACAGTAAGTCGATGTCGCATGCCGAGATGGAGAAAATCCTACACTATATCATGGAGCATGATGCAGAGTACGACCGGATCGTGATTACGCACGGCACCGACACCATGCCGCATAACGGGCGTTATCTACAGGAATTGCTGTGCTATACCCCGCATGACAAAACCATCATCTTCACCGGATCGATGGAACCGCTGCGCGATGACAAGAAGCAGTTGCGCGCCAAATCGGATGGCTGGGGGAATCTGAGAGCGGCGCTGGAGCTAGTCGACATTACCCCAAGCGGTGTTTATATTGTGATGAGCGGACAGCTTTACCACGTCGATGCCGTCGATAAGGTGGTGGAGACCGATCAGAACGGCGACAAGGCCAAGGTGGTTTTCTCGAAGTTCGTGCCGCGCGATCCGAAGACACCGGATATCGGCCTGATCGAACGCTGACAGTATCCCCTATAATATATAAGTGACTCTGACGCGCTTGCCGCTATGATGCGGCGTTATGATTTCTACCTCGCCTTCGCAATTTCGTTCACAGGTTCCTGATTACGCCCGCATGCTCGGGCTGGACGTCGGCAGCAAGACTATCGGGCTGGCGCTATGCGATGCCATGCAGACCATCGCATCCCCGCTGGAGACGATCCAGCGCACGAAATTCTCCAAGGACGCGCAACGACTCAGGGAACTGGTGAAGGAATATTCCATCGGCGGGCTGGTGATCGGCTACCCGATGAATATGGACGGGTCGGAAGGGCCACGCTGTCAGTCGATCCGGCAATTCGCCGTCAACCTTGAGGAGTTCACCCCACTGCCGATGCTGCTGTGGGATGAGCGCATGTCGACGATGGCGGTGGAGCGCACCATGCTGGAGGCCGACCTTTCTCGCGCCAAACGCAAGCAACATGTAGACAAACTCGCGGCAAGCTATATTCTGCAGGGGTATCTGGATATGAGGGCACATGGATAACGCGTGGTTCGGTTATGGTTTTTTACTGGTCGCCGCTTACCTGATCGGCTCGATCCCGTTCGGGTTGCTGATCGGCAAACTGGCTGGGCTGGGCGATATTCGCCGCACCGGGTCGGGTAATATCGGCGCCACCAACATGATGCGCGCCGGAGGCAAGAAACTGGCGATCATCACCCTGATTCTCGACATGCTGAAAGGTGCCGTTCCGGTGGCCATTGCCGCCTTCATCCGCGGCATGCATGAGATTTACCCGCATGCTTCCACCCTGCCGGTCACCGCATATGAACTAATGCCGCTGATCACCGGGCTGTTCGCCGTGATCGGGCATTGCTTCCCGATATGGCTGAAATTCCGCGGTGGCAAAGGCGTTGCCACTACCCTTGGTATCTACCTGCCGTTCATCTATCCGTTTCTGGTGCTGGCCGGCACCTGGCTGGTGGTGTTCGGGCTGACGCGCACGTCTTCATTGGCAGCGCTGGTGATGGTCGGGCTGATGCCAGTCTTCGCATGGGTCGGGCATGGCTGGGAACAGGCCATCGTTGCCGCCTGTATCGCCGCGATTGTGATTACCAAGCACCGCAGCAATATTGAGCGCATGCTACGCGGCGAGGAGCTGGCATTCGCGCGTAAACCAACCGAGGAGACGGCGCATGCCGATGCCCCTGCCCCATGAGCACGCGTCACTCGAAGACAGCACGCTGATCGATGTCGTCCGGCTGATCCGTTCCGAGAATGTCGGACCGATCACCTTCTTCCAGTTGATCCGGCGATTCGGCAGCGCGGGTAAGGCACTGGACGCCATCCCCGATCTGGCACGGCGTGGTGGACGCAAGAAACCCATCACTATTTTCCCAGCATCACAGGCAGAGACCGAGATTGAGAAAACGACGCTGTTCGGCGGACGCATGGTCTGCTTCAGCGACTCAGACTACCCTGCCCTGCTGCGCCAGATCAGTGACCCGCCGCCGGTGCTGGCCGTCACCGGCAAGAGCGAGCTATGGGCCAACAAACCAATGGTAGCGATTGTCGGCGCGCGCAATGCCTCCGCCAATGGCTGCAACTTCACCAAGAAGATTGCGCGTGAATTGGGCGAAGCCGGGGTGATCGTTGTATCCGGTCTGGCGCGGGGGATTGATACCCACGCGCATCACGGCGCTTTCCTGACCGGCACCGCTGCCGTCATCGCCGGGGGCATTGATAATGTCTACCCGCCGGAGAATGCCGAGTTGTTTGACGCCATGCGCAAAGACGGTGCCATTCTCTCCGAGCAACCGTTCGGCACCCTGCCGCACCGTCAGCGGTTTCACGGGCGCAACCGTATCATCGCCGGGATGTCGCGCGGGACATTGGTGGTGGAAGCGGCGCAACGTTCCGGTTCACTGATTACCGCCCGCTTCGCGCTGGAACAAAATCGCGAAGTGTTCGCCGTGCCCGGCTCGCCGATGGACCCGCGCTGCCACGGCACGAACAAACTCATTAAAGACGGCGCGACGCTGACCGAGTCCGTTGACGATATTCTGGAGACACTGCGACGCATTGAACCGATGCAGATGAAAGAGCCGCAGGGTAGTCTGTTCAGCAGCCAGCCGCCGGACGAACCGGAAGAATCTGTGCTGCAGGATGCGCATGCGCAGCTGGATGAAAAACTGAGCGCCACCCCCACTGATATTGATACACTGGTCGAGCAGACCGGGCTGCCGACTTCACTGATTTTAACCATTTTGCTTGAAAAAGAGTTAGCGGGTGTGATACAGCGCCATGCAGGCGGTAAAGTCAGCGTAGTGTATCATAAGGAATAGCCCGACATGCATACTGTAGTGGTGGAATCACCAGCCAAGGCTAAAACAATCAACAAATATCTGGGCAAGGATTTTAAGGTTCTGGCATCGTTCGGCCATGTGCGTGATCTGCCGTCCAAGGATGGTTCCGTGCGCCCGGACGAAGATTTCGCGATGGATTATGTGGTCGGCGCCGACAGCAAAAAACATATCAGCGAGATTACCGACGCCGCCAAAAAATCCGACATTCTTTATCTGGCGAGTGACCCCGACCGCGAAGGGGAAGCGATTGCGTGGCATGTCGCCGAGGCGTTGAAAGGCAAGCGCGGCCTGCCGAAAAATCTGGAGATTAAACGCATCACCTTTACCGAAATCACCAAGAGCGCCGTGCAGCATGCGGTGGCCAATCCGCGCGATATCGATATGAATCTGGTCAATGCGCAGCAGGCACGCCGCGCGCTTGACTATCTGGTGGGTTTCAACCTGTCGCCGGTGCTGTGGCGCAAACTGCCGGGCGCGCGTTCCGCCGGACGGGGGCAATCGGTAGCGCTGCGCCTGATCTGCGAACGCGATGAAGAGATCGAACAATTCGTTGCGCAGGAATATTGGGATGTGAAGGTTGATCTCAAGACTGCCGGTGGCGCCAATACCTCTGCCAGACTGGTGGCATGGCAAGGCGAGAAGCTAGAGAAATTCTCCATCCCGGATGAGAAAGCCGCGACGGCTATCACCAGCGCACTGGCGGATAAACAGGCGAAGGTAACCTCCATTACACCGAAGCAGATGCGCCGCAATCCGTATGCGCCGTTCACCACCTCCACCCTGCAGATGGATGCCTCGCGCAAGCTCGGATTCGGTGCGAAGAAAACCATGATGATTGCGCAAAAACTCTATGAAGGGTTTGAGGTGAATGGTGAGACGGTCGGTCTGATTACCTATATGCGTACCGACGGGGTGCAGGTATCCAATGAGGCGATTGAGGCCACGCGCGCGCTGATCAGCAGCGATTACGGCGAACGTTATCTACCGGCCAAGCCGAAATTCTACAGCAGCAAGGCGAAGAATGCGCAGGAGGCACACGAGGCCATCCGCCCAACCTCACTGGAGCGTACGCCGGATAAGGTGCGCTCGGCGCTGGATGACGACCAGTTCAGACTCTACGAGTTGATATGGAAACGGATGGTGGCCAGCCAGATGGAACCGGCGGTCTATGACCAGCTGGTGGTGGAATTTGAGGAAGCTTCCAATCAGGCGACGTTGCGCGCCACCGGGTCGGTGCTGAAATTCGACGGGTTCTTGAAACTCTACCGCGAAGGGCTGGACGACGATCAGTCCGACGAAGCGGAAAGCCGCCTGCTGCCACCGATGAAAGAAGGCGAGCAGACCGACATTATCGAGGTGCTGCCGGAGCAGCATTTCACCGAGCCGCCGCCGCGCTATTCGGAAGCGAGTCTGGTGAAGCGGCTGGAAGAACTCGGCATTGGCCGCCCTTCCACCTATGCCAGCATTATCTCCGTATTGCAGGATCGCGGCTATGTGCGGCTGGAGAAAAAACGCTTTATCGCCGAGATGCGTGGCCGTCTGGTCAATGCCTTTCTGGTCAGTTTTTTTGGTCAGTATGTCGAATATGATTTCACCGCCAATCTGGAATCGCAACTGGATGATATTTCCGACGGGCGGCTGGACTGGAAGGATGTGCTGCGTCAGTTCTGGGAACATTTCAACGCCAAGATTGCCGATTCCAAAGAACTGCCAACCAAGGAAGTGCTGGACACGCTGGATGATGTGCTGGCGCCGTTTGTGTTCGGCAAGCGCGATGTCGGACATGAGGAACGGTTGTGCCCAACCTGTAAGGATGGCGAGCTGCATCTCAAGACCGGGAAATTCGGCGCATTCCTCGGCTGCAGCAATTATCCCGAGTGTAACTATACACGTCAGCTGGGCGTCGATGGTGAGAATGAAGATACCAGCACCGACGGGCAGGAATTCCCGCGTCTGCTGGGTACCGACCCGGACACCGGGCTGGATGTGCTGCTGAAGAAAGGGCCGTATGGCGTGTATGTGCAGTTGGGCGAAGAAGCCAAGCCGAAACGCGCCGGGCTACCCAAAGGCATGAGCCATGCCGACATTACTTTGGAACAAGCGCTTTCCCTGTTGGCATTGCCGCGCGAGATCGGTGACCACCCGGAAACGGGCAAGATGATCAAGGCCGGGATCGGTCGATATGGGCCATATCTGCAACATGATGGCAAATATACGTCACTTAAAGGTGACGACGATGTGTTGACCATCGGCATGAACCGTGCCGTGGCATTAATTGCCGAGACCGCTAAGAAAGGTTCCGCTGACCCGCTGCGCGTGATTGGTAAGCATCCGGATGATGGTGAGGATATTGCTATATATTCCGGGCGTTACGGGCCGTATGTCAAACACGGAAAGATCAACGCATCCCTCGGCAAAGACGATGACACCGACAGCCTGACGCTTGAGCGGGCATTGGAACTGATCGCCGCGCGCGCCAAATCTGCCGGTAAAAAGAAAGCCGGCAAAAAGAAGGCTTCTTGAGCTTAAAAAGTTTTTCGCGTATAAAGAGCATATGAACGTTCGCATCTATAAACCTGCCAAGACCGCCATGCAATCGGGCCGTGCCAAGACGCATGAGTGGCAGATGCAATTTGATGAGAGTGCCGCTAAATTCGTTGAGCCGTTAATGGGTTGGGTTGGTCAAAAAGATACGACGCAACAGCTTCATCTCTCTTTTGATTCAAAAGAAGCTGCGATTGCTTATGCCGAGAAGCAAGGCTACAGGTACCGCATCATCGAGCCCAAGGAACGCAAGGTTATCCCTAAGTCTTACGCGGATAATTTCCGGCATGACAAGGTAACACATTAGTTAATTCCGTTAGTATTTTTCTTTAATATAGACAACCCTTGGTTGCAATTTAGTTTGTTGCAATTTTTGATTGATCTTGCCCGCAAAACTCATATAGTTGTGATTATTAATAATAATACAACCAATAATAGTATGGCGGTTATACTTATAGTTGATGATGATGTTTCGCATCGCGCGAAACTGGATCAGATCATTTCTAAAAAATTAGAACATGAAACCATTGTTTTCGACAACGGTCAGAAGGTTGTCGACTACATGTTATGGCGTCAGGAACCGATTCCGGACATCATCCTGCTGGACCTTTTCATGCCCGGTATGGACGGGCTGGAGGTTATCCAGAACCTGCAACAGACACACCCTGATCTACCTATTATTGCCTTGACCATGTCCGGTGCCGTTAATCGCTCTACCGAGGCGATTGCAGCCGGGGCATATGACTACGTTCCCAAGCCCGTCACCACGGAGCGGCTGCACCTTGCCATTCAACACGCACTGGAAGTGCGCAACCTGCGCAAGGATGTCTCCCAGTGGAAACCGCTCTCTACTTTTAGTTTATCGTTGAGTGATTATGCCGGGTATAGCGACAGTTACGCGCAGGCGATTGCCAAGGCACAACAAGCAGCCAACAATGACATGACCGTGATTATCGAGGGTGAGGCCGGTGTTGGAAAATCCTGTATGGCACGCGCCATTCATAATAACAGTGACCGATGCAACACGCCTTTCATCACTCTGGATACCACGCAAGACCTCGATTCCCTGCAAATGTATATCGATAAGGCCGAGGGTGGCACGATCATGGCCAACCACCGCGACCACGCACCGGAAGGCTTTTTCAACGCTAGGGTGCAAGGGCTCGTCGATGCATTAAATAACCATGATATAGCGCACGATTACTATGTGGGCGGCAATGGTGGACATGACTGGTCAACTTGGCGCCATCTACTGTATTATAGGTTTCTACCTAATCTTTGGGAAGACCTAAACAACTAAACCAAATCATCCGTTATGCAAAATAGTACACTATCTCTCTTTCTACTATTAATAATTGCTTTTGCTTCTTGTAAAAAAGAGCAGGAACCCATTCCAGGTCAAGTCAAAATTGCAGATGGTATGGTTCAGGGAACAGTAGAAGATAGCCTCACCATTTTTAAGGGAATTCCTTTTGCCGCACCTCCCGTGGGCAATTTACGATGGAAAGCCCCACAACCCGTAAAACCATGGGCAGGCGTTAAGGAAACAACCGAATTTGGTCCTGCTCCCATTCAAGGAAACGACCAAAA
>JAUIJX010000062.1 GCA_030430795.1 Alphaproteobacteria bacterium
ATAAAATATTACATGTTGAAGACGATCTGCTGGATGCGGCTCTCGTCAAAGAATTTTTCTATAAACCTAGCGGTGATAAGTATCAGATCGTTCATGTAGATGACTTGAAACATGCGCTTGAGGCACTCCAAAGCGGGGGGTATAGCGCTGTATTGCTTGATCTTGGGCTTTCCGATCTGCAGGGGGTAGATAACGTGCGCGTTATCAAGGAAGAGAATCCTGAATTACCCATCGTTGTGCTGACCGGGCTGGATGACGAAGAGATGGCTATCGAGGCTATTCGCAACGGTGCGCAGGAATATATCGTCAAAGGGCACGGAAACGATAAAGTGTTACGGATGGCCGTGAAATCCTCCATTGAACGCAAGATGGTGGAGCGCAAGTTTTTCCGTCAGGCGAATTTCGATGATCTGACGCATTTGCCGAATCGCCGTCTGTTTATGGAATATCTGGAAAGCAATCTGCATAAGGCGGCGCGCTGGGCACGGCATGAGACGTTGCTGTTCCTCGATATCGACGATTTTAAGCATGTCAATGATACCTACGGGCACGAAGCCGGTAATGCGCTGCTGGTGCAAGTAGCTGAGCGACTTAAGAAAGTGCTGAGAGCGACCGATCTGGTGTGTCGTTATGGCGGTGATGAGTTCACTATTCTGCTCGATGACCGCTCGGAAGATACCAAATATGCCAGTGGCCGTATCGTCACCAAGATGATGGAAACACTGGATCAGCCTTTCTATATCGGTGATTTTGTTATTCAGGTTACGTGTAGTGTGGGCATTGCTGTTTATCCTGAGGCAGGCAAGGATGTGTATGAGCTGATTGAGAGTGCCGATGCCGCCATGTACGAAGCAAAGCGCGCAGGTGGCGGCCGGTTCCAGTTTGCTGCCATGAATATGCCGGGTAAGGACATATCACAGCATTGATTGCTGCATCACACTGAGCTGTGTTCAGGCGCTACCAATCCAATGTTACTGACGTATTGTAGTAGTTTAGGATCGTTCAGAAAAACTCCCTGAAAGTTATTAAAGACAGTCTGACAGATAGTGAACGGATCGTATCCCTCTGCTTTGTATTTGGTCAGGGTGAGGTCGTATCTATGTGCGGTTATGATGATATCGTAGTTGCCGAAAAACCGCATTATTTGTATGTCCTTATTTTGTAGGAACTCCGGTCTGGAGGCCGTCCTCTCCAACCTGATGCATGCTATTTGCATCTGATCCCACATTTGGCCGTCACGGTAATGTTTAGAGGCACAGACGCTCGATTTTGCTAATTGGTACTGGAATTGCGGGTTGTCCGGATATTCCTCTGCAGCATCTGTTATCAGCTGCTCTATGCGTTTCATGTTATCCCACTGATTGTGGTCGCCAAAAGCATGTTGCATGTTATTGATCGTGCATAGATAAGCGAAATCAATAAGTTCGTGGTTGAATTGCTCTCTTACGGTATTGATGTCCTGCAGTATAGTGTCGAATTTATTGTAATCGCCTGTCATCTCATAGTATTTGACCATTTCGCCCTTGGCCGTGACGTAGTTGTGATTGATATTTATATCTTCTGGAAACGCCCTACGCAGTTCTTCGATTTCTTCATTTAATTCCGAGGGGTCGAGAGACAATACAGCGATTAACACACAATTTAATATTAACGCCAACCCCATGAATCGCACCAGTTGGATATCCCTGTTGTTGGGGAATTGCTTTGCGATCTCGGTCAGTTGTTTTTTTAACGGTATGAGGTGTTCCCATTCTTTCTGTTCAAGACTGGCTTGCATCATGTAGGTTATCATCATGGCATGCTGATACTGGATACTTTCATCGTCAGGGAAATGAACGACGATGTCCTTCAGGCGGTTTGCTGTGTCGGCCAGCTTTTCCCATTCCTGATTTAATAACTGTGTCTTATATACCCTGAGAATACTTACTAGATGCATGTATTGAACACCCGCTTCGCTGGCAAAGCTATAAGCAATCCGCGCGATTAACCGATCAATCATATGAATATATTTGTATTTGTCTTTGACGAAGGCAACATACTGGGCATTTTGCAAGTCGTAGATGCATGAGGTGTGCGTCTCCAGACTTTCAGGGAAATGAACGGTGATCTGTACCAGCTTCTCTAGCTGTTCAATAAGTACCGGCCAATGCTCCTTCTCCAGATGGTAACGGGCAATATGTTGTGTCCCCCTGAAATTGAGTGATTGAATCGTGTTATCTTCCGGCCAGTCAGCGGTCAGGTCAATCAGAGTGGCGGTGAGCTCTTCCATACGCAGGTCATCCTGCGTGGTCATGATGCGCTCGAATGTTTGCTGAATCTGTTCCAATGCCGATGTATGGGCTTCGTCTGTGAGTGACGCCAGATATTCCGTTTGCAGCATTTCCGGCAGGCCGTCTATCATATTGTCGCGCAGGTTGCGTACAAAGCGGCGTGCGGTAATGATGTTGGCCTCGAAAGCCGTACGTACAGTTTCTTCGCTGTCCGCCACCGTCAGGTCATTGAGTATCATCGGTACCATTTCCTGTGCGACCAACTCCGGTTTAAATGCTGGTAGGAATTCGCGAATATCCGTACGGCGTCCGGGAAAGAAATTGAGCAGTTGTCTGCGGTCACCGGCGTCCGGGGCCACGCGTTTGCGAAACTGGTGCTCCACCGGCCCGGCCATGCAGGAAAGCAGCAACATCTTCTTGCCCTGTGTGGTGCCAAACATCTCTTCGGCGCGGCGGATAGCTTTTTCTGCCACTGATCGCAAAGACTCTCCCCGCGCCAGCGTGATAAATACCAGCGGGTTGCCCTGCGCCTGTTTTTTCCATGTTTCTATCTGCGTCTCGTCAGGTGTTTCCTGTCCTGCTGTTACTGCAGCGACGTGGCCAATGGTGGCGTAGTCTACCGGCTGTTCATTTGCCCGTATGCGCATGAGGGTCGGGTCGTCTTCCTCTTCCTGCCAGCCCAGTGCCGGTGGGAGTGCAACTGCAAAGGAGGGGCCGATATCCGTCAGTAATACCCGCACCGGGTGCCTGTTTTTACGGCGTGCGGCGTCCGCCAGCTTCTGTATCAGCATTTGCCGGGTGTCGGGATCGATATTACCCGCTTCGTCAATCAGGATGGCGGTGGCGCGCCGGGGAGTCCAGTCATCTATTTGCTCGAATAAGCCTTTGACGTCGTAGGCCAGATATTCCAGCACTCCGACATCCCATTTACGGCTTTTGTTTTTCTGTGTGCCGAGCTGGCGTAGCCATTCCATCGCCAGTCGCGTTTTCCCCATGCCGGCATCGCCGTAGATGCCGTACCAGAGAAAGCTCTGTTCCGCTCCGGCAAAACGACGCAGGGCCGAGTGGGCTTCTTCCCTGCCGCTGAACGAGAATTGTTCAGAGAAAGGGCTGGATGGGTCGTCCATATCTTCCGGCCAGTACAGAAACGACGGACGCAACGGGAAGACACTGCCGATAATCTTCTGCACAAAAGGCTTGGAGATAAAATTTGATAAGGCCATATATGCCAGTAATGCAATGGCAGAAAACAGGAAGAACGGGTTGTCGAACCAGCTGACAATCGTGCCTACCCAGGTTTTGGGAATATAAGGATTCTGTAAGGTGATTTTGATGGAATCTTTGGTGGCGGCGGCCAGGTTGACGTTCAAATGTTTTTGGATGAGCGTGCTGGCGCCGACGCAGACTGCGGCAATTATCAGCGCTAACGCTATGTTGATCCACCGTTGTCGATGTTGCACTTCTGTTGACTCCCACCACTAAAAGGGCATTAACACTAGCGTTTATTGCGCTGTAACACAAGAATATGTGTGTTTTCTATGCTGTCTCTTTAGGGTGGGTGAACATTCTTTCAGTGTCGGATGAGTCGATCTGGAAGTCTTTATGGCCCGGAATTTCGATAAATACATGATGCAATTCGCCGTCCTGTAGCTCCGCCGGTAATGGGATGCGGAAGCCAAAATGATTATCTGGTGCATCGATATTACGGCTGGACAGATGGTCGCGGACGTCGTCACGCGGCTGGTCAGCCGTGCCTTCGATGGTTTGGGTGTTGTCCACTATAATACGGATTGGTAATGCCGCTTCCGGGTTTTTAGTGTCTGCCGCCCAACCGACCGCGAAGCCCTGTTCGACGCTGTCCAGATTGCCGATGATGCGCGCCTGCCGTGTGTCGCGGAGATACTGTTTTGGTGACGGGCGGATGGCCTCGGCCATCTGTTCGATCTGACTGTCCGGTAGATCGATGCCGAGGAAAGCGGCGACATGCTTGACGCATTGTTCCGGGTTGAGCAACGCTTTTTCATACGAGAGCATCAGGCACGGGATGTCGGTACGTATCAGAAAACGGTGAATGCGTCCCTGAATGGACAGGATATTCGGCAAGGCAGTGAAGAAGTCCAATTTCTCGGAACGCTGGAGGCGTGCGCAGATGCTCACCGGGTCGCGATGGACGCTGATGATGAACGGATTGCGCAACTGCCGATAAAGCGGTGGGCAGAGAACGTCGGGGAATTTCCAGCCCCAGACCGGATATTGCTGATCGCGTTTGCGAGCGATGGCCAGCATGTCTTTTTCGATGCGGCGGCGTTTCAGCCAGCCGCGGAGCGGACGCCTGCAGGCGGCATCGTAAGCGCGGAGCAGGGCGGTGTATTCGAGGTCTTCGTAGGTGGGGGCAGGGGCGTCACCTAATGGGACTCCCAACTGATGCAGCAATTGTGCGACCATAGAGGTGCCGCCGCGCTGAACGCCCACGACAATGATGGTTTTTTCTTTCGGCATCGCCTCCGGCAGGTTGGCGCTGACCATGCCGTAAGAAGCCAGCGATGCCAGTAATTCTTTCGGAAGTGAAGAGGTAATGGAGTCGTTCATTGCTTTCTCTTAGCGTGGTGCGGAGGCTTCTACCGGTGGGCATTTGCTCATATCATAGGCCAGTCCAAAGCGTTTGAGGTCACGTTGGCGCTGGCATTCCAAAAACCCGTTCCAGCCTCGTTGCGATGCTTCCTGCAATGCCTGACCGCCTTGCTGCATGCTCTCACCCGCACCGCATGCGGTGAGTGATAACAGCAACAAACCACCTATAACATATACTGGCTGATAACGCATCATGGCGGTATTTTCTATGACGCTAACAGATGTGTAAAGAAATAATCGATTGCGAAAAACCCGTTGTGTTTTCGCCCTCTTTTTTGTAATTACAAGGCCTCTGCATGCCAGCGGGTGTAGTTCAATGGTAGAACATCAGCCTTCCAAGCTGAATACGTGGGTTCGATTCCCATCACCCGCTCCACCCTACGCTCTTCGAGCTTCGGGTGGCTTACGCCAGCCGAAAGTCGTTTAGAGCTAGGAGGACTATCGCTGTATGGCATTATTTTATGCGGGTGTAGTTCAATGGTAGAACATCAGCTTCCCAAGCTGAATACGAGGGTTCGATTCCCTTCACCCGCTCCAAACATCTATATTTTTAACGGTTAGGGGTGCCGGGCTTGGTTTGCCCGGTGGGTAAGTCGCGCTGGAGGTTGACGAATTCGTCTGCCGTCAATACATCGTCGTTTGGTTGGCCGGTGAGGTCGGCGCCGTTGGCGGCATCGCGGGTGCGGGCGATGGCTTGTTCAATTTTAGTGTTGAGGCCACTTTCTCTCAATATCTGACGGGTTTTGGCAATGGCGTTCTTCAGTGTCTCCTCGCCTTCTTCGGCGAAGCGGCGCATATCCAATTGTCGTTTGTCTGCGGGCAGTTCTCCTTCGTGCGACAGTAAATTTCCTTCACTATCGTAGGTGGCGCTATAACCGTCCGTCTTCAGGTGTATCTCCAGACTACCCTGCTGTGTTCGCGTGATGTCGTAGGCTGTACGCTTACCATCCTTGATGGTGCTGAAGGCGGAAAGGTGAACGACCTGTTTGCTTGCCGGATGCTGGGTGATGAGGCCGAGTCCGGTGTCATTGATATCCACTGAGTAGGCTTCAACGGAGAACTGGCCATCCTGTTGGCTGAAGGTGGCGGCATTGACGGTGATGCTATCTTCATTTTTCTTGGCGAGGTAATAGTTCCAGTCCGGGCTGCCGGTTTCGCTGGTGTAGGCCAGAAAAGTGGAGTGCGTGCCGTTAGGATCAACGAAGACCATAGCGCCGTCATCGCCGCGGTTGAATTTATCGATGATGTTGATGCCGGTTTTGGTGCCGTCGGAAAGATCGCTTAAGCCCTGGCCGGTCAGGCTGTCGATGATCTGGCTGACATTAACCCGGATGCGACGACGCTGCCCGTCTTCTCCCGGCTCCGTCATGTTTTCAAATGATTTCAGCATTTTGCCGAGGCGAATTTCTTTGAGTTCGCTTAACACCTCTTTGAGTTCCGCTTTGGTGATTTCTTCGCCTTCCGCTTTGTAAAGAGGAGCTGCTCCCTGATATCCCAGAATATGGCCTTCACTACTGGCTACGGTGATGCCGGTGTTGAGGGTGAAGTCACTGGTACGCGGAACGCGCACTCCCATATCGGCGTCGAGCAGATAAATGGCCGGGCCGCGCACAGCATTCCTGCCAGTCAATACATACGCCAGTCCATCTGTAACCGTATCGCCGGATATAATCCCATTTAAGGCATAGTCCACGGCCCCTTGTGACGGAAGGTGGATTGTTCCATTAAGATCTTCGATGCCGATGTCGATATCGTCGTTGCCATCGTCTCCGGGTTTGCGAATAGTGTAATCTGTCATGGTGAAGCGCCTTTTTTGCTTTTAAGTATAGCAATACAGACGCTGGTTGCGAAGATAAGTGTGACGGTGCTGTCATATTCGGGGGTGCTTTCTGCACCCTGACTTTCCGGCGATAAGTAGCGGTGACACTGGCGTGGCGTGTGTTTTTTGCTTGTTTTCCTTATCGTTTTGCGCTACATCAGCGCCTTCGGTGGCAACCACTGGATAGAAATTTTTTTGATTGAGAGGATAAGATTCGATGTCTAAGGAAAAGTTTGAGCGGAATAAGCCGCACTGTAACATAGGGACGATTGGGCACGTTGACCACGGTAAGACGAGTCTGACGGCAGCGATCACGAAGGTTTTGGCTGAGAAGGGCCAGGCGCAGTATGCGGCGTATGATTCGATTGACGGAGCGCCTGAAGAGAAGGCTCGCGGGATTACGATTTCGACGGCACACGTGGAATATGAGACGGATGGTCGTCACTATGCGCACGTAGACTGCCCGGGTCACGCGGATTATGTGAAGAACATGATCACGGGTGCGGCGCAGATGGACGGTGCGATTCTGGTGGTGAGTGCTGCTGATGGCCCGATGCCACAGACGCGTGAGCATATCCTGCTGGCACGCCAGGTGGGTGTACCTGCGATCGTGGTATTCCTGAACAAAGCGGATCAGGTGGAAGACGAAGAGCTTCTGGAACTGGTTGAGCTGGAAGTACGTGAGCTGCTGAGCTCGTATGACTTCCCGGGCGACGATATACCGATCGTGAAGGGTTCAGCGCTGTGTGCACTGGAAGACAAGAACCCTGAGCTGGGTAAGGAAGCGATTCTGAAGCTGATGGAAGAAGTAGACAAATACATTCCACAGCCTGAGCGTGAAGTTGACAAGCCGTTCCTGATGCCGATTGAGGACGTATTCTCTATCTCTGGCCGTGGTACGGTAGTGACGGGCCGTGTTGAGTCTGGCGTGATCAATGTTGGTGACGAGATTGAGATCGTTGGTATCAAGGATACGCAGAAGACGACCTGTACGGGTGTTGAGATGTTCCGTAAGCTGCTGGATCGCGGTGAAGCGGGTGACAATGTGGGTGTGCTGCTGCGCGGTACGAAGCGTGAAGATGTTGAGCGTGGTCAGGTGCTGTGTAAGCCTGGTTCGATCAAGCCGCACACGAAGTTCTCAGCTGAGGCGTACATCCTGACGAAGGAAGAAGGCGGCCGCCATACGCCGTTCTTCAGCAACTATCGTCCGCAGTTTTACTTCCGTACGACGGATGTGACGGGTGCGGTGAAGCTGCCTGATGGGACGGAGATGGTGATGCCTGGCGATAACATTGCGATGGAGATCGAACTGATTGCTCCGATCGCGATGGACGAAGGTCTGCGCTTCGCTATCCGCGAAGGTGGCAGAACCGTCGGTGCCGGCGTCGTTTCCAAAATTATCGAGTAAGTTAATCGTCACAAAAAATTAACACACGAAATCAAACCCGGGTGGTATAACGCTACCCGGGTTTTTTTGTGCCCCAAAAAACGATAAAGAAGAAAAAGCTATGACAACAGAAGCTATTAAAAGCAGTAATATGTCGCGTTTTATTATTACGCGACCGGATACGGTCACGACACTGTGGGATAGAGGTTCTCCAGAGTATGTGACGCATGTGAAGGTTTATGTCAATGCGTCACCCAATTCATCGCATAATGTTAACTATGCGATGACGCAGGCAAACGACTTTCCATATAATTAGTGCCGAGTACAAACATTTTTTGCAGGATCTGCAAACGGAAAAGCTGCAGGCAGACATTACATTGCAGGCACAGGTGCCGGATGACACGTTTGATTTGCCGGCAATTGATTTCCGGATTGTCTCGAAAGATCACGAAACGGCAGTGACTGTTGCCGATCGTTTGTTCGAGGCCATACAACGAGAACCTATCTTTGCCGATCACATCGTGGCGATGGAAAAACCAAATCTGCATGAACTTGGCCGACGGCGTAATTGGGTGCATACAGAAGAACAACGAGGTAAGGCAGGTGACGGTGTGCCTGACAGGTAGTAATTTTGCTTGCCTCGCTATGCCCTATATCTTATACCCTATCCCCTGAAATTTTTGGATTCTCACGTGTTTCGGCACAGACCGGGTACCCGTGAGTCTGCAGGGGTATAGCTCAGTTGGTAGAGCGGCGGTCTCCAAAACCGCAGGTCGCGGGTTCGAACCCTGCTGCCCCTGCCATTTCTTCATTGCATGCAATAACGATAATTCCCCTTGCTTTTTGGGGGTAAATTCAGTAGATACAGCCCTCCGGTGCGCTTGTTTTTGAAACTAGGGCACAGGGTTATAGTCGCTAAAACAGCCGATAGACAAGGTGAGATACATGGCCAATCCAGCCAAATTCGTGCGCGAAGTGCGTCAGGAAGTCAGCAAAGTGAGCTGGCCGACGCGCAAGGAAACGCTGATTTCAACCGCCATGGTGCTGGTGTTGACCTTTATCGCCGCGATCTTCTTTCTTCTGGTGGATAACATCATCCGCTGGGGCGTGGAGCTGATCCTCGGGCTTGGCGGCTAACAGATAGTAGAACAGGAGCAGACATCATGACGGCAGCAACAGCAACCAGTGAAGGCGGACGTAAAAAACGTTGGTATATTGTCCATGCCTATTCCGGGTTTGAGAAAAAAGTCGCGGCGGCGATTCAGGAGCAAGCTGCGCAGAAAGGGATGCTGGAAGCATTCGAGGAAGTGATCGTGCCGGTGGAAGACGTGGTGGAAATGCGCCGCGGTAAGAAAGTGGCGACGGAGAAGAAATTCTTCCCCGGTTATGTGCTGGTGAAGATGGATATGAACGATGATACCTGGCA
>JAUIJX010000063.1 GCA_030430795.1 Alphaproteobacteria bacterium
TTCGAGCCGTCAGTCGGGTCGAGCCGGCCTATTATGGCCCTCGGCTGACTTCTGGCATGCCTTCACCGCACCTCTCGATGCTGCTAGTCGCTTCTTTGACAACATTCCAGATTTGATTCGCTTCGCTCACCCCTCGCGGGGCCACCCTCCGGGTGCTCTATGTCCGCTTCGCTCCCATTCCCCGGGTAATGCGCACTGACCTCCACACTCATCGCTGCCACATCTACACCCGCACCTTCCCGGCACTCAAGCGCAAGCCGTTTCCGGTCATTGAGCACGGGCGCGACTTCCCGGATATCATGCCGCTGGCGCGCACCCCCAAACCGGAGGAAAAACTCCGCATCCTCGTACCCGGTCAGCTCACCCCGCATAAAGGCGCGGATTTCATCGCCCGGCTGGTCGAGCTGGATAAGGGCGAGCATCTGGAATTTCACTTCCTCGGCACCCTGCCGCCCGCCTACCGCCATCTCGGCACCTGGCACGGCCCCTATGAGCGTGACGACTTCGCCAGCCATGTCCGCCGTCTGGAATGCCATGTCATCGGCATTTTCTCCATCTGGGCCGAAACCTACTGCCACACCTTGTCGGAAGCCTGGGCCTGCGGCATGCCGGTGGTCGCCTCCAATCTCGGCGCCATGCGCGAGCGCATCGACACCCACGGCGGCGGCTGGCTGATCGACGTCACCAAACCGCTCGATGCCTATGTCGCCCTGACCAACATCCGCGAGCACCCGGAAGACTACACCCGCAAAGCCGCCAAAGCGCAGGCCAGCAACGTCCGCACCATCGGCGACATGGCCGATGATTACCAGCGCCTCTACGATAGCATCAAAGCCGCGCGCCGCGTCTTCACCCGCAAATCCTTGCTGCAGCGCAAAAACAGCGCATAACGCTTGCTTTTCCGGGCAATTTCGGCTATGAGAGGCGGCAAAAGAGAGGGAATCAGTATGAATATTGTGGTAATCGGAACCGGTTATGTCGGTCTGGTGAGCGGAACCTGCTTCGCGGAGATGGGGTTCAACGTCACCTGCGTTGATAAAATCGAAGATAAAATCAATAAGTTAAAAGAAAATATTATACCGATTTATGAGCCCGGTCTGGAGGAAATGGTTGCCCGCAACGTCACTGCCGGACGCATCACTTTCACCACCGATCTGGCCGCCGCACTGAAAGATGCCGATATCGTCAGCATCGCCGTCGGCACCCCGACCCGCAAGCTGGATGGCTACGCCGACCTCACCTATGTCTTTGACGCCGCGAAGGAAATCGCCACCGCGCTCGACCATTATGCCGTCATCGTTACCAAATCCACCGTCCCGGCAGGCACCGGCTACAAAATCCGCGAGATCATCCAGCGCACCAACCCATCGCTGGAATTCGACATCGCCTCCAACCCGGAATTCCTGCGTGAAGGCAACGCCATCACCGACTTCATGGAACCGGACCGCGTCGTCTGCGGCACCGAATCCACCCGCGCCCGCGAGCACATGGCCAAGCTCTACGCCCCACTCGCCAAAGCTGGCGCCGAGATCATCCACACCGACATCATCTCCTCCGAGCTGATTAAATACGCCGCCAACACCTTCCTCGCAACCAAGGTGAGTTTTATCAATGAAATGGCTGATTTATGTGAAAAAGTCGGCGGCAATATCACCGATGTCGCCTACGGCATGGGCACCGACCAGCGCATCGGTAATAAGTTCCTGCAGCCCGGCCCCGGCTACGGCGGCTCCTGCTTCCCGAAAGACACCACGGCGATGGTCAATATCGGTGAGCGCGCCTTAAGCCCGATCACCATCGTTGACGCTGTGGTCAAGGTCAACCGCGCCCGCCCGCACCGCATGGTCGCCAAGATCATCGACGCCGCTGGTGGTGATATCGAAGGCAAGAAAATCGCCTTCCTCGGCCTCACCTTCAAACCGAACACCGACGACGTGCGCGACAGCATCGCCATTCTGGTAGCCGATGAGTTGGCCAGAAGCGGCGCCACTGTCGTTGCCTATGATCCCAAAGGCATGGACGAGGCCAAAGAAGTCATCGGCCAGACCGTCACCTATGCCACCGACACGGACGAAGCCCTGCAGGATGCCGATGTCATGGTGCTCGCCACCGAATGGTCGGAATTTTGCGCCCTCAGCCCGGATACGCTGCGCAGCAAGCTCAAGCAGCCGATTGTGGTGGACCTGCGCAATGCCTACGACCCGGCAGCGATGCAGCAGGCAGGCTTTGATTATATCTCGATTGGCCGCGCCCCGGTCTTCGCCTATTCCGGCGAGCAGGCCGCGCTGGCCCGTCAGACTAAGACTGCGTAGTTAGTTTTAATGCCCTTGCACGCGGATACTCCGCTTAGCAACCCGCTGCGCCAGCGCTAGCGCGGCGAGTGGGCAAGCTCAAGGCTGGCTCGGCCTACTTGCCTCGCCTCTTTTCCCTTACCTCACACGAGATGGAAAATGGAGCGAAAATGCAGACTTCCGAGAACCGGAAGTTCCAATGTATAACGACATACATGAAAGCCGGAAGCGCAGGAATTATGCGAGCGGTCGTGTATGCACGGAGCGAAGCATAAAGTGTCTGCATTTGCAGCCCATTTAACGCTCGTGCCCTACAGCACACGCGCCGTAAAGTCGCCGAAGCTCTCAGCAGCTTCGCGCTCACTGACATACCGCCCGAACAGCCCGTCCAGCGTCTCCAGAATCATGCCCTCATCGGCATCTTCCTGATACAGCGTATTCAGTCGCTGCCCCAGCGCATCACCACCCAGATGCAGATTATACCGCCCCGGATTACGCCCGATCAGCCCGATCTCCGCCACATACGGACGCGCGCACCCGTTCGGGCAGCCGGTCATGCGGATATGAATCCCCTGCTCCGCCATATCATGCTTGGCCAGCAGCGCCTCTACCTTGGTCAGGAAGCTCGGCATATAACGCTGCGCCTCCGCCAGCGCCAGCGGACAGGTATTCATCGCCACGCAGGCCAGCGCATCCCGCCGCACGTTGGAGGCCGCACGCTGCGCCTCCGTCAGCCCGTACTCCTGCAGAATCGCCTCGAAATCCGCCTTATCCGCATCCGCCACATCCACCAGCATCAGATTCTGGTTGGTGGTAAAGCGCAGCTTGCAGCCGCCGCGTTCCGCCAGCGCCAGTATCCCGCTTTTCAGGCGATACTCGCCCTCATCGCGCACCAGCCCGTTCTCGACAAACAGCGTGTAATGCCAACGCCCGGCATGATCCTGCGTCCAGCCGTAGATATCCCCGCGCGACTCAAAGGCAAACTCCTTCGCTTCTGCCAGCGCAAAATCAAGCCGCGATTCCAGCTCTTTCTTGAACGCATCGACACCCATCCGGTCGATCGTGTATTTCATCCGCGCCTGCTTGCGGTCTTCGCGATTGCCGAAATCCCGCTGCACCGCCGCGATCTGCCACACTGTATCCAGCGTCTGCTCCGGTGTCACGAACCCGATCACCGTCGCCAGCCGCGGATAGGTATCCGGATTGCCGTGTGTCGCGCCCATCCCGCCGCCGATCGCCACGTTGAACCCGGCAAATGCGCCGTCTTCCTCAATCGCAATCAGCCCGATATCATTGGTGAACACATCGGTATCGTTATGCGGCGGAATCGCAATCCCGATCTTGAACTTGCGCGGCAGATACACATCCTTATAGAGCGGGTCTTCTTCCGCCGGCGCGCCCTCGTCCAGCCGCTCGCCATCCAGCCAGATCTCCGCATATCCTTTGGTTTTGGGCAGCAGATGCGTACTGATCTTATCGGCAAACGCATGCACCTCCTCATGAAACGCGGAAACCGCCGGATGCGCCCCGGCGCACACATTGCGGTTCACATCGCCGCACGCCGCAATCGCGTCCAGCCCGTAGCGGTCGAACCATTGCATCGTCGGCTTCAGCTTCGACTTAATCACCCCATGCACCTGAATCGTCTGACGTGTGGTGATCTTGATGGTGCCGGTGGTGTTGGCATCCGCCAGCTCCTGCATCCCGATCCATTGCTCCGGCGTCAGATCGCCGCCCGGCAGCCTGAGCCGCACCATAAAGCTATAGGCCGGTTCCAGCTTCTTGCGCTCGCGCTCCTCGCGCCGGTCGCGGTCATCCTGCTGATACGTCCCGTGGAACTTGATAAGCTGCTGGTCATCCGCCGCCAGTTGCCCGGTCAGCTGATTCTGCAAACTCGCCTCCAGCGTCCCGCGCAATCCACGGCTCCGCACTTTGATCCCTTCCACCGGGGATAATGTCGCCTTGTCACTCATCAATACACATCCTTCACGTAACGTCCGTCATCTTCCAGTTGATCCAGATAGGCTTTCGCCGCGTCTTCGCTGCCTTTATGCGTGCTCAGCATCGCCAGCAATGCCTGATCGACATCATGGCTCATCGGGTCTTTATTACCGCACAGATAGAGCGACGCCCCGTCCTCCAGCCACGCACAGAAATCCGCCACCTTCTCCTGCATGCGCTGCTGCACATAGATACGCTCGGCCTGATCGCGAGAGAATGCCAGGTCGATCCGCTGCAGATCGCCCATCTCCACGTAATCGATCCATTCCTGCTGATAGAGGAAATCGCAATGCGCATGCTGCGCTCCGAAGAACAGCCAGTGCCGCCCCGACGCGCCCTGCTCCACCCGCTCGCGCATGAAGGCGCGGAACGGCGCAATCCCCGTCCCCGGCCCGATCATAATCAGGTCGCGATCCGGTGCAGGCAGGCGGAATAAATGATTCTGCTGGATGAAAAACCGCACCGTATCTCCCGGCTGCAATTGCGAGAGATAGCGCGAACACAGGCCGAACCCGGTGCTGCCATCCTCAGCCACATGCGTAGCCAGCGCCACCGTCAGATGCACCGAACTGCCATCCACCGACGGCGCCGAGGCAATCGAATACAGACGCGGCACGTCGTCCTCCGCCCCCGGCACGATAATCCCCGCCGCATCCCCCGGCTGGTAGGTCACTGCATCCTCGTAGGCAATCTCGATATGATAAGTCTCCTTCGCCGAGCCAATATCGTTGAGATTGACGATCTCGGCAATCACCCCCTCCACCGGCTCCAGACGGCTGTATCCCTTGCCTGTCGCAATGATTGGCTCCGACGCACTGGCCGTCACCGTGATGCTCTTGCCGGCCTCCACCGGCACCGCGCTCAGCACCTCGCCGATCCAGCCCGGCACATGCCCGGCGAAATCGACATCCAGCTCACGCAGCGCAAAAAACGGCTCCGCTCCCAGCGCCGCCAGCTTGTCATGCAGGTCGCGCCCGGCCTTGCAATAAAGCGGATAGCTCGAATCCCCGAGCGCCAGCACGGCATATGCCAGCCCTTTCAGCGATTGCTCAGACGCCATCAGCGCCTCGAAAAAGGCAATCGCCGGTTCCGGCGGCTCGCCTTCGCCATGCGTACTGGTCACGAAAATCACCGGCATATCGAGCGCCGCCAGATCCTCCGGCGAGGTCGTCTTGATCGCCGCCGCCTGCGCCGAAAGCCCGGCCTGCTTCGCCTGCTTCACCAGCTGCGCAGCAATCATCTTGGCATTGCCGGTCTCAGTCGCGAAAAACACTTTCAGCTTCCCGGCCTGCGGGACGTTTGCCGCCTGCCCACCTTGCCCGACCAGCCCGTTCACATACCCGGCCAGCCACACGGTTTGTTCCGCATTCAGGCTATCCTGCAACTCTTTCAGTAGTTTCTGTTGCTGCTCATTTAACATGGACGCTCACCAGTTTACCGTCTTTCATATGCAGCCCGCATTCATTGACCGCGCCCTGCTCCCACCACCAGCGCCCGGCGCGCGGATGCTCGTCCGGCTGCGTCGCCCGTGTACATGGCTCACACCCGATCGAGGTATAGCCCTTGGCATACAGCTCGCTGATCGGCACATCTTCGGCCTGAATAAACGCATCCAGCTCCGCCTGATCGACATCAATCAACGGATAGAATTTCGTCAGTTGATGGCTCTTATCCCACTCCGCCAGCGCATACTCGGTACGTTGCTCGGAATGCTCGCGCCGCAGCCCGCTGATCCAGATATCCACGCCATCGAGCGCCCGCGTCAACGGCTCCACCTTGCGGATAAAACAGCACGCTTTGCGATTCTCCACCGATTCGTAAAACCCGTTCACCCCGCATGCCTGCACGTATTTCTCCAGTGCCAGCGGATCGGGGTAATAACTCTTGATCGCCGTCCCGTAGCGCACCTCGCTCTGCTGTTGCAGTGTGTAGGTTTCCTCGAAATGCCGCCCGGTATCGAGCGTAAATATCTCCACCTTCAACCCCGCCTCGGCAATCGCATGCAGGATCGCCTGATCTTCCTTGCTGAAACTGGTAGAAAACGCGACCCGCACCTCCGGATACGCCGCCAGCGCCTGCAAGCGCTCCTGCCAGTCCAGCCCGCCGGTTTTCGCAATCAGTGAATCCGCTAAGGCGTTAGTTGAAGACATGACCACCTTCCTCCGAGAGTGTCGGAAAAAAAGGCAGCGGGTCACGCACCGGCTCACGCCAGCCATGTGCCCGCCGCCAGCGAACAATGTCACCGACAATGAGTAACGTCGGTGACAAGAAGGTATGCTGTCCGTAACGCTCGGCAAAGGTGCTGAGCGTCGCTTCGTATTCGGCATGGGACGAGGTCGTGCCCTGCTCAATCGCCACGATCGGCGTATCGGCGGCAAACCCGTGCTCCATCAGCTTCGCGCACAGCGCATCGCGATGCTTCGTCGCCATATAAAACACCAGCGTTTCCTGCGTCGAATGCGCCAGCCCCTGCCAGTAGCTCGCGTCATAGAGATGCTTCTGGTAGAAGGTCAGCAAGCGCACCGACTGCGCCCCGCCGCGCTCGGTCAGCGGAATCCCCGCCGCCGCCGCACATCCGGCTGCCGCCGTAATCCCCGGCACGATCTGATACGGCACGCCCAGCTCTTTCGCCACGCGGATTTCTTCCGTCACATGCGCAAACATCGACGGGTCGCCGCCTTTCAGCCGCACCACAATTTTACCGGCTCTCAAATGCTCGCCGATCAGCCCGGCAATATCGTCCTGCGTCGCCACATGATGATCGCGCGTTTTCCCGACGCAGATTTTCTCTGCCTCCTTGCGCGCATACATATCCAGAATGCCCGGCCCGACCAGCCGGTCATACAGCACCACATCCGCCCGGCTCAGCAGACGGATCGCCTTGACCGTCAGCAGCTCCGGATCGCCCGGCCCCGCGCCGATCAGATAAAGCGCCGCATGATTCGTCACCTCGGCATGCTCACCGAGCAACCCTTCCAGCAACGCCGCCGCCCGTGTATCATTCCCTTCCAGCAGCTCGGCAGCCACCGGCCCTTCATAGACATCGTGCCAGAACAAGCGCCGCGCCTGCATGGAGGAAAGTTGCTGTTTCACGCGCTCGCGATAATGCGCCGCGAAACCGACCAGCGCTTCAAACCGCCACGGCAGCACGCGCTCGATGGATTGTTTCACCAGCCGCGCCAACACTGGCGACAGGCCGGAAGTCGAAATCGCCACCTGCAGAGGGCCGCGCCGGACAATTGCCGGGAAGATCACGTCGCAGAGTGACGGCTGATCCACCACATTGACCAGCAACCCACGCGCTTTCGCATCGTCGTGAATCCGCTGGTTGAGGGCAGCGTCATTGGTCGCGGCAATCACCACCGCCTTGCCGCCCAGCAACGCGGAATCATACGCCGTGCGGATAATCTCCACCCCGTGCGTACGGCACAGACGCTCGGTCTTGGCCGCCAGCTTGGGGGCTGCCACCTGTACCGCCGCGCCATACGCCACCAGCGATTCCAGCTTGGCATGCGCCACGGCGCCGCCACCGACGATCAACACACGCTGCGTCTCCGTGAGACGTAAAAACAAAGGAAAATAATCCATCAAAAACTCCTGCCCCTAGCCTATTGATGCATTTTATATTTGTAAATACATAAAATTATTGTATATATAGAGGCATGAGTATGCCATTGCCAAAGAAATGTCACCTCGCCATGCAGGCCACGCTCTGCATCGCCTGCCACCAATCCGGTGGCCGTGTCCGCAGTGCCGATATCGTCAAACATTACAAGCTTAACGACCGCGCGCTGGAACCGGTGCTGCAAACCCTGTCGCGCGCCGGTATCATCGAAGGCACTCTCGGCGCACAGGGCGGCTATACCGTCCCGCACCCCGAATCCGTCACCCTCGCCGATCTTGTTCGCCTGTTCACCGACGAGCGCGATCCCTCCGCCACCCTCCCCGACATGGGCAAGACATTATCGCCATCACTGGAGCGCGCCTACAAAACCTACCTGACTTCGCTGTCGCAATACACGCTGGCCGGGTTGCGCGACACGCTGTTGCAGCGCGGCCTCGATCCGCTCAACGATACCCCGCTCGATTTCATGATCTAGGTAGACTAACGCATACAACCTCGTTACTCTGGCGCGCATGGAAGCCGCACACGACACCACCTTCATCCGTGAACTCATCATCATCCTCACCATTGCGGGGATCGTGGTGCCACTGTTTCACCGCTTCCGCGTCTCCCCTATCATCTGTTACCTGCTTACCGGCATCGTCATCGGTCCGTTCGGCCTGACCCTGCTGGTGCATGAGGATAACTGGTGGAACATGGCTGTCATCAGCGACCCCGACTGGGTCGAACGCATCGCCGAATTCGGCGTCATGTTGCTGCTGTTTATGATCGGGCTGGAACTCTCCGTCACCCGCCTGTGGGAGTTGCGCCGCAAAGTATTCGGGCTTGGTGGCCTGCAAATCATTCTAACCGCCGGCATCATTTCCGCCATCGCCTATGGCTTCGGCAACGGGCTGCAACTCTCCATCCTGATCGGCGCCTGCCTGTCGCTCTCTTCCACCGCCACGGTCATGCAACTGCTCAAGGAGCGCAACCGGCTGGGGACACGCGTCGGCACCACCAGCTTTTCCATTTTGCTGATGCAGGATCTCGCCGTTGTGCCGATCCTGATCCTGCTCACTGTCTTCGCCAATGACACCGGTGCTTCCATCACTGTCGACATACTGGAAGCCCTCGCCAAAGCTGTCCTTGCAATGGCATTGATCTTTTTCCTTGGCCGCGTCGTTCTACGCCCGTTGCTGCAATATCTCGGCAGCTCCGGCAGCAGTGATCGCTTCATGGCGATGATCCTGCTCATCGTCGTCAGCGCCGCCGCCCTCACCGCCGAGGCAGGCCTATCGATGGCACTCGGCGCTTTCCTCGCCGGGCTGCTGATTTCGGAAACCGAATACCGCCATGAAGTCGAAGTCATCATCGACCCACTCAAAAGCGTGTTCATGGGTATCTTCTTTCTCTCCGTCGGCATGATGATCGATATCCGGCAGATATTTGCCAACCCGTACTGGCTGATAGTCTCAGTTGTAGGCATCTTCTTTATCAAAAGCGTCATCATCACCTTGCTTTGTCGCCTGTTTCATCTCACTCTGCCGCAATCAGTCGAGACTGGCCTTCTACTTGGTCAGGGCGGAGAATTCGCCTTCCTGATCGTCGGTATGGCGC
>JAUIJX010000064.1 GCA_030430795.1 Alphaproteobacteria bacterium
ATTGGCATAGACCGTATCGTCAAACAGCATCACTTCCTGACTGACCAGCGCCACCGCCTCACGCAGGGAGGTAAACGTCACCCCGGCAATATCCTGCCCGTCGATGCTGATGCTCCCGCCGTCAATATCGTAATAGCGTAGCAGCAGATTCATGATCGTCGATTTCCCGGCACCGGATGGCCCCACCAGCGCCGCCATTTTCCCGGCTGGCACCTCCATCGTCACCTGATGCAGCGCCGGTGCCTTCGGGTGATAACTAAACGCCACCTTGTCGAAAGTAATCTGCCCGCCCTGCACATCAAGCACTTTGGCATCTGCCGCCTCTTTCACTTCCGCCTCGGTATCGATCACCGAGAAATAACGCCGCGCCGCCGCCAGCCCTTCCTGCAGATAGGTATTCAGACCCGCCATGCTGCGCACCGGCTTATACGCCATAATCATCGCCGCGATGAAAGAGAAAAATGCACCCGGCGTCGTCTGCCCTTCAATCACCTGCAACCCGCCATAACCGATAATCGCCGCGATGGCAATCGCTGCAATCGACTCAATCATCGGGCTGGCCAGCGCCTGCACCCGCGAGGCTTTCATGTAGAGCGCATACAGCCGCTCCACCGTACCGCGCGCACGCGCCACCTCATAATCCTCACGGTTATAGGCCTTCACCACCCGTACCGCGGAGAAAGTCTGGTCGAGCTGTCCGGCGAACTCGCTCAGCTGCTGCTGCGTTCCGTCAGAAATCTTCCGCATCCGCTTCCCAAGCCGCAGAATCGGGTGAATCGCCAATGGAAACACCACAAATGCCATCAGCGACAGCTGCCAGCTCTGATAAAACATCACTCCGATCAGGAACACCATCGACAGCAATTCCTTCGCCATCCCGGTCAGAATGGTCGACACCGCATTGCGCATCAGTTGGATATCATTGGTAAAACGGGAAATCAGCTTTCCGGCGGACTGATCGGCAAATAACCCGACATCAGTATGCAGCAAATGCTCAAACAGATTGATCTGCATATCGGCGATAATCCGTTGCCCCACCGTACGCATAAAGATGGTCTGGCCATAGGTCGCCGCCCCGCCAATCAGCGCCACCGCCACCACCGCCGCCGGGATTATCAGCAGCATTTCGCGGTTTTTATTCAGAAAAATCTCATCCAGCGCCGGTTGCAACAGCCATGCATTCGCCGCCGTCATCGCCGCTGCAATCACCATACAGATAACCGCCACCACGATCGTCGCCCGATGGTGCCGCAGATAATCGCGCCACAACCGCCGGACCAGGTATCCGGTCGTAGCTGAATCGTATGTGCTGTCGCCGGTCATGATCAGTTCCCCGCCACTGTCATCCCGTCAATACGATAGGTCGGCACATTGGTGCCATAGCGAAACTCCAGATCATTCGCCGGAGTCAGTTGTTTGAACATCTCGCGCATATGCCCGGCAATGGTGATCTCCGCCACCGGATAGGTCAGCTCGCCATTCTCGATCATAAACCCACCGGCGCCCTGACTGTAATCCCCGGTGACGTTATTGACCCCCATCCCAAACGTCTCGGTGATATACACCCCGCGCTTGATGTCGCCAATCAGTGTTTCCGGCGACACGCTGCCCGCCTGCATGTAAAGATTGCTCGAAGACGGTGACGGTGCCGAAGCCAACCCGCGTGAGGCATGGCCAGTGGTCTTCATGCCGAGTTTGGCGGCGCTGCGCGTATCGAGGAACCAGCTTTTCAGCACTCCACCATCCACCATCGTCTGTTTGGAAGAGCGCACACCCTCACCATCGAATGGGTGTGATGCCCGCCCGCGCACAATGAACGGATCGTCGATAATATCCACCGTCGGTGCAAATAACGGCTCACCCAGCGCATCCTTCAGGAAGGTCGTTCCACGCGCCACCGCTGCCCCGGAAATCGCCCCGGCAAAACTGCCGATCAAACTCCGCCCGACACGTGGCTCAAACACCAGCGGCAGCGCCTCCGATCCAATCTTCTTCGGATGCAGCCGCTTCAGCGCCCGCTCCGCCGCCGACTTCCCAAGCACCGCTGGATCACTCAGATCCACCACATGGCGGCAGGTGTCGTAATCATAATCGGTCTGCATATCGCTGCCGGTGCCCGCCAGCACGGATACGGAAATCGAGGCATTACTGGTCAGATACGAGCCGACAAATCCATGACTGGTCGCCAGCGTCACCGCATGTGTACCGTAATAGGCATCCGCTCCTTCGGAATTGGTAATCCCTTTGACATCCCGCGCTGTCTGCTCTGCCGTCTGCGCCATCTCGTAGAGTGTTTCCACGGAAGGCTCCTGCCCGTCATACAAATCCAGCTCCGGCCACTCACTCGCCAGCAGGGAAGCATCCGCCAGTGTTGAAAATTCATCCGGCGTCGCCACCTTCGCCATCGCCACCGCACGTTCCGCCAGCTCGGCAATAGTGGCATCACTCATGTCAGTGGAAGACGCAATCGCCTGCTTTTCACCCACCCAGACGCGCAAGCCAGTCGATACCGATTCCGAGCGCTCCAGCTCTTCCTGTTTACCCAGACGGCACGCCACTGACACATCGACGGAATCGAAAATCACCAGATCGGCGGCATCGGCGCCAGCCTGTTTCGCGGCATTCAACATGCGGTCGGCGAGGCGTTGCTGTTCCTCGATACGGGTTGGATGGTTCATTGCTTATTCTACGTCGGGGGTTTCGTCAAACTTACTGCCGAGCGCCTGCAAAAACTGAATGGCCATCGCGTCATACCCCATCATGAAATGGGTAATAAACCGCCACACCGGGCTTTCGATTGTGCCTTCTTCAGTCAGTGTCACCAGCGTTTTATCGTCTTCCACCGCTTTCACGGTGATCGTCCATGTCCCACCGAACGGCAAATCCGTGTCATGAATCTTGCTGACATGCAGCATCGGCGCCTCTTCCTTCATCACCAGAATATCCATCACATGGCCGTCTTCGCCTGTAAAGCGCCAGAGTGGCTTGCCATCGACATCGTCCAGCCGCTTAATGGAATCAATCCCCGGCGACCAGCTGGCCATAGTGGCATAATCACTGACGGCGTCCCACACCACCCCTTGCGGCTGGTTGTAGATCGCTTTCTTCGTAACTTCATGCGTTTCCGGCAGATTCGCCCCGAATCCAAAGACGCCGAACGCGGCAATAGTGAGGATGATGGCGAAAATAATCAGATAGCGCATACCACCCCTTTCATCATTGTTATCCCGCCCGTTTGCAGGCGGTTATTGAGTTAGTTTCGTCTTACACGTATTTACGCGTGAAATCCACCATTTGATGCCACTTATTCTGTGGTCGGTTTGGCAGGCAATCCGCTGAATATCCAGTCGGTCAGCGCTGGTGACAGCAGCCCGAGGAACCACATCAGCATGGCCGCCGGGAACGGAAAGGCGATGCGCGCACGGTTCGCCGCCAATCCTTTACGAATGGCAACAGCAGCCTTCTCAGGCGTCACCATAAACGGCATGGTGTAATCATTCACATCGGTCATCGGGGTTTTCACGAATCCGGGACAAATCACCGACACCCCGACTTTGTCCTGCGCCAGATAGCCCCGCAGCGCCTCACCATACACTTTCATCGCCGCTTTGCTGGCACAATAAGCGGGGGCACCGGGAAATCCGCGATACCCGGCCAGCGACGCCACAATCCCGATCTGCCCCTGCCCACGCTCACGCATCCGTGGAATCAGCGGCAACAGGCTGTGCCACACCCCGTCCACATTGGTGCGAAAAATATGCTGCATGTCTTCCAGCGTCTCGTCGCCCCCGGCTGTCCCGCCGGAAACCCCGGCATTGGCAATCACCAGATCCACCGGGTGCTCATCGTCAAAATGCTCCAGCCATGCCTTCATTGAATCCGGCTGCGTCACATCGACAATCCCGATACGCACCGTCGCTCCCTGCGCCTGACATTCACTGGCAACAGCCTCCAGCCGTTCCTGATTTCGCCCCAATAGTCCGATAGTGACACCCTCACCCGCATACGCACGCGCCAGCGCCGCGCCAATGCCGCTGGAGCCACCGGTAATGATGATCGATTTAAACATACGGAGGGAAATGCAGTCCTTTAGGAGACTCGGTAAACAGCTCAAACCCGTCTGCCGTTACTCCGATGGAATGTTCGAATTGTGCGGAGAGCGAGCGGTCACGCGTTGTCACCGTCCAGCCGTCCGAAGGATTCAGCTTGGTTCCCGCCTTCCCGACATTGATCATCGGCTCCACGGTGAAGAACATCCCTTCCTCGAGCTTCGTACCGGTCCCCGGCTTTCCGAAATGCAGGATATTCGGCATGGTGTGGAATACGCGCCCCAGCCCGTGCCCGCAATATTCGCGCACCACCGAATAGCCATGCCCTTCGGCAAATGTTTGAATCGCATGACCGATATCGCCGGTCGTCGCACCGGGCTTCACCTGCTCAATCCCCAGCATCATCGCGTCATAGGTCACCTGCGTCAGCCGCTTGGCTTTGATCGGCACCTCACCCACCCAGTACATCCGGCTGGTGTCACCGTGCCACCCGTCCACGATCACCGTCACATCGATATTCAGGATATCGCCGTTCTTCAGCGCCTTATCATCAGGAATGCCGTGGCAAACCACATGGTTGATCGAGGTACACACCGACTTGGGAAACCCGCGATAATTCAGCGGCGCCGGCACAGCACCCGCCGCAACGATTTTATCGTGGCAGAAATCATTGATGGCATTGGTCGTCACGCCCGGCTGCACGAATTCTGTCAGCTCGTCCAGAATCGACGCCGCCAGTGCTCCGGCCTTGCGCATACCGTCGTACTCATCCGGCGTATGAAGTGTGATGCCTGCTTTGCGTTGTTCATTTCCCATATAATTCTCGTTAATAGCCAAGAAACTGGCGCTCCGCAAATTTTTATTTATGATATGGCCATGATCCGAACCCCCACAGCTTGCCTCATTATCATAGGAAATGAGATACTTTCCGGCCGCACGCAGGATAAAAACCTGAGCTGGCTGGCGGAGAATCTCAACCTCGTTGGCGTCAAAATGGTACATGCACGTGTGATTCCGGACATCGAGGAAACCATTGTCTCCACCGTCAACGAATGCCGCGCCATCTATGACTATGTCTTCACCACCGGCGGCATCGGCCCTACCCATGACGATATCACCTCCGCCTGCATCGCCAAGGCCTTTGGCGTCCCATTGCTGCGCCACCCGGAAGCGGAGCGCCGCCTGCGCGAGCATTATGATGCCGACACATTAAATGAGGCACGCCTGCGCATGGCCAATATTCCCGAAGGCGGCATCCTGATCGACAATCCGGTCAGCGTCGCTCCCGGATTTCAGATGGAAAATGTTTTCGTGATGGCCGGTGTGCCGAGCATCATGCAGGCCATGTTCGACCACCTGAAGGAACGCCTGACCGGCGGCGCCACCACTTTGTCGCGCTCCATCAGCGTATATCTGCCCGAAGGCACCATTGCCGAGGGTCTGGCTGATATTCAGGCACAGTTTCCGGATGTCGACATCGGCAGTTATCCAATGATCAAAGATCGCATTCTCTCCACCAGCCTTGTCTTTCGCTCCACCGATGAGCCACGTCTGGAGCAATGCTTCAGTGCTGCACAGGAGATGCTGGCAACTCTGAACGCTGATATTATCAGTAGCGATTAATTATGAGAGGGAATGTTCGCGCGCATCAGGCTGCATCAAAGCAGCCTCTTTCTCGCCATCGGCAAGATGCGTCTGCGGGGCGACGTCCTCTGAAATACGCCGTGTTCCCGGCGATACATGCGTCCGCGCCTCAACAACAGGTCGTGATGGCGTAGATGTCGGCTCCGCTTCCGGCTGAATAACCGTCACAGCGGCATGTTTTTTCCTGTTTTTTCCGGCAAAACTGAATAATGCCACCGCTGCCACTGCGGCAACCCCGACAATCGAAAGAGCTGTCTGAATTTTCTGCGGCGTTTTCAGCGCACGAAACTTGTCGAAAGTATTATTGATGCCCTTTTCGACAAGCCGTTCATCAAACTTTTTAGCATATTCTTTTTCAATTTCCTTCTGCTTGGAAATCAGATCGCCTTCGCCGGATTTGAAAAATTCCTGATAGGCTTTGCTGCGCTCCTCACGCAAATCACCAAACAATTCATTTTCATGAAGAAATTGTGCGAATTTACCGCCGATTGACAACCATACCGCCACCACAATAGACGTACCTGCCGCAATATATTTTGCGAACACCATTGGCGGGTATTTATACTCAACCTCCATATTTTGAGGTCGGCCACCCTTGGTTTGTGATTGTTCAGACGTCATAGGACAAACACACTAACAAAAGAATATTGCAGATTAATGACAACCTGTTCTTTTATAGATAAAATAAAGCTGTTTACTCCTGGCGGAAGAGCACGCCGCGGAACGATTCCAGATTCTCAAGCACCTTGCCGGTTCCAAGCGCCACGCAGCACAGCGGATCGTCGGCGAGGAATACCGGCAGCCCGGTAGCCGAGGAAATCACCAGATCAAGCTTGCGGATCATCGACCCACCCCCGGTCATCACAATCCCTTTATCGACAATATCGGAGGCCAGTTCCGGTGGTGTGGATTCCAGTGCCACTTTCACCGCTTCGATAATCTGATGCACCGGCTCCGCCAGCGCTTCCGCCACCTGCGCTTCGCTCAGCGTCAACTCGCGCGGCACTCCGCTGGCCATATCCCGGCCCTTGATCTCCATCAGCCGCCCGTCACCATCTTCCGGCAGGCTGGCGCAGCCGATCTCTTTCTTGATATTCTCCGCCGTCGCTTCCCCGATCAGCAGATTGAAATAACGGCGGATGTAATTGATGATCGCCTCATCCATCTTATCACCGCCCACACGTTCCGAACGCGCATACACCACGCCACCGAGCGATAGCACGGCCACCTCGGTCGTCCCACCGCCAATATCGACAATCATCGATCCGGTCGGCTCCGCCACCGGCAACCCGGCGCCAATCGCCGCCGCCACCGGCTCTTCGATCAGATAGACTTCACGCGCCCCGGCATTCTCCGCCGATTCCTGAATCGCACGACGCTCCACCGGTGTCGATCCCGACGGCACACAGATAATAATCAGCGGCCCGCTGAACGAGCGCCGGTTATTCACCTGATTGATGAAATGCTTGATCATTTCTTCCGCCGTGCGGAAATCGGCTATCACGCCGTCTTTCATCGGACGAAGCGCCTCGATCTTCTCCGGCGTCCGCCCAAGCATCTGCTTGGCCTCGTTGCCGAACGCATACGGCACCATCACCCCGCCTTCATTCTTCATCGCCACCACAGAGGGCTCATTCAGCACGATCCCCTGCTCCGGCACAAACACCAGCGTGTTAGCGGTGCCGAGGTCAATAGCCATATTGGTGGCGCGAAATCCGAAAAGCGTGTCGAGAAAATTCATAGCCTATCTTGTATGACATTCGATGAATCTTGTCAGCAGGAGATTAGGGATTTTTTGGCAACGCTCTTGTGCCAAATCAGATCACTACGCAGCGTCGTTGGTGTTCTGCGATTGGTGCAGGCTCGGCTTGTTGCGCACGGCTTCCACCTTGCACAGCGCGTCGATATAGGCCAGAGCGGACGCCACCAGCGTATCCACATCTTTACCGTGCCCGTTGACGATGGTACCATCATAATCCAGCCGTACCGTCACTTCCGCCTGCGCGTCGGTGCCCTGCGTCACCGCATGCACCTGATAGAGCTTGAGCTTCACATTCTCCGCGCCATCGATCAGGCCTTTCAGCCCTTTGAAGATCGCATCGACCGGACCATTGCCTTCCATCTCCACCGTCTCTTCTTTGCCATCCACCAGCATCACCATCTTCGCCACATGCGGGCCGCCGGTGCCGCAATGAATACCAAGGGAGATCAACTGCATCCGTTGCTCGGCAGCCGAACGTGGATCGACAATGGCGATGATATCATCGTCGTAAATGTCTTTCTTCTTATCGGCGAGATCTTTAAAGCGCGCAAACGCATCCTCGAACGCGTTGTCCCCCAGCTCAAACCCCAGCTCTTTCAGCTTATCGCGGAACGCATGGCGCCCGGAATGCTTGCCCATCACCAGATTCGACTTGGTCAGCCCCACCGATTCCGGCGTCATAATCTCATAGGTGCCGCTATGCTTGAGCATCCCGTCCTGATGAATCCCGGACTCATGTGCGAATGCATTGGCGCCAACAATCGCCTTGTTCACCTGCACGCTCTGCCCGGTGATCGACTGCACCAGACGCGACGCCCGCATGATATGCTCGGTCTTCACCCCGCATGCGACATCGAACACGTCCTTGCGCACATTCAACGCCATCACCACCTCTTCCAGCGAAGTATTCCCGGCACGTTCACCAATCCCGTTGATGGTCACTTCCGCCTGACGCGCCCCGGCACGGATCGCCGCCAGCGTGTTCGCCGTCGCCAGCCCAAGGTCATTCTGCCCGTGGAACGAGAACACTGCCTTGTCCGTGTTCGGCACCTTGTTCATCACGTAGGTGAACATCTCATGGATCGTATCCGGCGTACCATAGCCCACCGTATCCGGCAGGTTAATGGTCGTCGCCCCGGCAGCAATCGCCGTCTCTACCGCGCGGCAGAGATAATCGAGATCGCTACGCGTCGCGTCCATTGCCGACCATTCAATGTCATCGGTATATTTCCCGGCCAGCGTGATCATATCGGTGATGATCGGCAGCACTTCCTCATGCGTCAGCTTGAACTGATATTTCAAATGAATATCGCTGGTCGAAATAAACGTATGAATCCGGCCGCGCTTCGCCGGACGCACCGCTTCCCCCGCCCGCTCAATATCTGCCGGCTTGCATCGTGCCAAAGAGCAGATCACCGCATTCTTCGCACGCTCGGCAATGCCGTACACCGCGTCGAAATCCCCCTGTGAGGACATCGCAAACCCGGCCTCAATCACATCGACACCCATCCCGTCCAGCACATCGGCGACCATCATCTTTTCTTCATGATTCATGGTCATGCCGGGCGACTGTTCGCCGTCCCGCAAGGTCGTATCGAAAATGGTTATCCGGTCAGTCATATCATTATCCATAGAGTTAAGACGCCGTTCATTGCCTCAAATCCTGTCATTCCGGGGCGCGATGGTTGCGCACGCAAGAATCGTGCAATTCACTTGGTTTAGAACCAAGTGAATGAACCCGGAATCCATAGATTCCCGCTTTCGCGGGAATGACAATGATTCATGCGTTGTTGGCTGAGGCCACAACAGCATGAAAATCTAGTTCTGCGCTTTGTCCACCAGCTTGTTTTTGCCGATCCACGGCATCATGCCGCGTAGCTTGTGACCGATTTCTTCAATCGGGTGCTCGGCCTGATTGCGGCGGGTCGCTTTAAAGCTCGCCTGCCCGGCCTTGTTCTCCAACATCCAGTCGCGGGTGAAACGGCCGGACTGGATGTCTTCCAGCACGC
>JAUIJX010000204.1 GCA_030430795.1 Alphaproteobacteria bacterium
GCGCTTCTCTTCTTCCAGTGAGGCTTTGATTTCCTTGACGTCGTCGTCATCGGCGATGCTGTTGACGACCTTCTGCATCTCGGTGGTCATGGCGCGCACCGACTTCATGAAGCGCACCACCGCACGCACCGCTACGGGCATATCTTTCGGGCCGATCAGCACAATGGCCAGCACGGCCACCACCATCAGCTCCGCCAGTGAAAAATCAAACATTGCTTTAATCCTGCTGCGGCAGCCCCGACTATTCTTTCTTCGAGGACTCGCCTTCGATCACCTGATCGTCGTCTTCCTTCAGGCCTTTCTTCAGGGAACGTACACCCTTACCCAGATCACCCATGACGCGCGGCAGTTTGCCCGCACCAAAGAGGATAAAGACAATCGCCAGAATCAGTAAGAGTTGCCATATACTTATGCCCATCGGACTCTCCTTTGTTTTGTGTCTTTTACCATATTTCAGGCGCTAAGCAACTGCTCGTATGCTCCAAGCAGAGCATGCTTCTGGGGTTGCTTCGCCGATGCCACCGATTGCCAGATGGCATCAAAGCGCGCCTCTGCCTGCGCATCCATCGGCGCAACGGCATCCGCTATGGCCTGCATTTCCGCCATTTCACCATTACAATGCAGCACCAGATCGCAGCCTGCGGCCAGCACATTGCAGGCAATCTCGCCCATGCTTCCGCTCAGCGCTTTCATGGCAATGTCATCGGACATCAGGATACCGGAGAAACCTATTTCGTCACGGATCAGCGCAATGGCTTTCGGGGATAGGGTTGCCGGGGCGTCCGGATCGATAGCCGTGTAGCGGATATGCGCCGTCATACCGAGCGGCAGTTTCGCCAGATCTTTAAACGGTACAAAATCCACCTGTCGTAATTCTTTCAGTGACGCTCCCACCACCGGTAGTTCCTCGTGACTGTCAGCCAGTGAACGGCCATGCCCCGGAATATGCTTCACTACCGGCAGCACACCCGCCGCCAGCATGGCATCCGCCTGCACGCCTGCCAGATGCGAGACCTGCTCCGGTGTGGTGCCGAATGCACGGTCACCGATAATATCATGGCTTTCCGGCGCCGGGATATCCGCCACTGGCACACAATCCCCGGTGATGCCCAGTTCCAGCAGCTCCGATGCCATCAGCCCGGCATTGAGGCGAACCAACTCTTCCGCACGCCCCGGCTCCTGCTCGGCAATACCGGCAAAGAGCGCCGCCGGCGGTGCATCACGCCAATGCGGCGGGCGCAGGCGGGCGACTCGCCCTCCTTCCTGATCAATCAGAATCAATAATTGATCTCTGCCGGATGCGTCGCGTAATGCCGCTGTCAGCGCAGTGACCTGCTCAGGCGACTCACAGTTACGGGCAAACAGGATGAACCCGGCCGGGTCATGTGTCTTTATATACGCTATTTCATCAGCGTTAAGCGTCGTGTCTGCTATTCCAACAATGATCGGCTTCATTACGCAGCGTTACCTGACCAACATGCAGTCCTGACCGCGCGACTTCAGCGACGCGCAGAGCGCATTGCCTGCATCCTTGGACGGAACGCCGAGACGCAAGCGATAGTATGTCCCCTTACCGGGAATATCGGCTCTTACGACCTTCTTGGACATGCCACCCAAAAGATCGCCATGTTTGGCCGACAGCTTCTTCCATATGGTATCGGCTTCCTGCTCAGAGCGCAGCGCCGCCAGCTGCACGTGGTGCGAGGCATTGCTGCTGGTGCTGTCGATCTCGATCGTTTTCGGTTGCTTCACCGGTGCCGGTTCCTGCTTC
>JAUIJX010000065.1 GCA_030430795.1 Alphaproteobacteria bacterium
TAGGGCGAAGTCGTGGAAGCGCAAATGTACCTAAATGTACATGCGCCCCGCGAAAGCTGAGTCATGCCATTTTATCGCCAAAAGAGGCCTTTTCCTTGACAATTGGCACCACCCCCCGCATGATCCGCTTCCTTTTGGAAATCAACCCCTTGTTAACGACGATGCTGCACGCTCCGCTCTTACCTGTCTACCGCCGCGCGGACACCACGATGGTCCGTGGTGAGGGCTGTTATCTCTATGACGACAACGGGCGCGACTACCTCGATTTTGCCTCCGGTATCGCCGTCAACGTGCTGGGGCACAGCCACCCGAAACTGGTTACCGCACTTAAGGAACAATCGGAGAAACTCTGGCATTGCTCCAACCTCTTCCACACCGACGCGCTGAACCGCTTCGCCACCGAACTGGTCGACGCCTGTTTTGCCGACACTGTCTTTTTCTGTTCCTCCGGCACCGAGGCGGTCGAATCCGCCATCAAGATGATCCGGCGTTATCACTTCAGCAAAGGCCAGCCGGAGCGCTTCCGCATCATCACCGTGGAAGGCGCTTTTCATGGGCGCTCCACCGGTGCATTGGCCGCCTGCGCTCACGCCGCCAGCAAGGAAGGCTTCACCCCGTTGATGGACGGGTTTGACCACGTCGCTTTCCACGACATCGACGCGCTGAAGAACGCCATCACCCCGCACACTGCCGCCATCATGCTGGAGACCATACAGGGCGAAGGCGGCATCCGCATGCACAGCGCGGAGTACCTGCAAGCCGTCCGCCAACTGGCCGACCAGCACGGCATCCTGCTGGTGCTCGACGAAATTCAGTGCGGCTACGGACGCACCGGCACCCTCTTCGCCTTTGAATCCTCCGGCATCACCCCGGACATCGTCACCACCGCCAAGGGCATCGGCGGCGGCTTCCCGCTGGCTGCAGTGCTGGCCACATCCGACGCCGCCAGCGGCATGACACGCGGCACCCACGGCTCCACCTATGGCAGCAATCCGCTGGCAATGGCGGTCGGCCACGCGGTATTGACCGAACTGCTCGCCCCCGGATTTCTGGGTCGCGTCATCCAGATCGGCGACACATTACACGCCAGCCTCACCGCCCTCTGCGCCGATTACCCTGGCCATTTCACTGGCGTGCGCGGCACCGGGCTGATGCTCGGCCTCGCCCTCAAACAGCCGGAGAGGAAATACGAATTGGCTGACAACCTGCGCGCCCACGGCCTGCTGGTCGCCCCTGCGGTGACGGATGCCTTGCGTATCCTGCCACCATTGATTATAGAAGAAGCTCACGTTGCGGAGGCAAACCGCCGCATGCGTGAGGCATTGGAGAACGGACACTGATATGAGCCTGAGACATTTCATTGACCTGCAGGATATCGACGCCATCACCTTGCGCGCGATGATAGACCATGCCCGCGAGATCAAATCCGACCGCAGCGCTGGCAAACCGCGCAAGCTGCTCGCCGACAAAAAACTGGCGATGATTTTTGAGAAACACTCCACCCGCACCCGCGTCTCCTTTGAGTCCGGCATGCTGGAGCTGGGCGGCCATGCGCTGAACCTCACCTCCTCCGACCTGCAGATCGGCCGCGGCGAGTCCATCGCCGACACGGCCCGCGTCCTGTCGCGTTATGTCGACGCCATCATGATGCGCGCCATCGACCATCGCAGCGTCATCGAGCTGGCCAACTACGCCACTGTGCCGATCATCAACGGCCTCACCGACCTGTCACACCCGTGTCAGATCATGGCTGACCTCCTCACCTTCGAGGAGCATCGCGGCTCCATCAAAGGTGCCACCGTCGCCTGGATCGGAGACGGCAACAACGTCGCCAATTCGTGGATTACCGCTGCGGAGAAGTTCGACTTTACTCTCAACATCGCCTGCCCGGAGGATCTCGCTCCCGCCGCCTCCTACCTCGAGAGCGCCGGCAAGCATGCCGTGCTGTTTGATAATCCGCAGGACGCCGTCAAAGGCGCCAACGCCGTTGTCACCGACACCTGGGTCTCTATGGGTCAGGACACCAGCGAAACCCACAAAAAGAAACTGCGTCCGTATCAGGTCGGCACCGAGCTGATGGCTCTGGCGGATAAAGACGCCATCTTCATGCACTGCCTGCCGGCGCATCGCGGCGAGGAAGTCACCGCCGACGTCATCGACGGCCCGCAATCCGTCGTCTGGGACGAAGCGGAAAACCGCCTGCACGCGCAAAAAGCCGTACTTGTCTGGTGCATGCAGGGCTAACTGTCGCCTAATCTTCACATAAGATTAACACTTTTTAACTTCTCTCTACGCTAAGATTGCGCTAAAGCCTGTGCTTTTACACACAGGCCGAGAGGGAAAAACATGTTAGACCAACACGAACACCATGCCGTTCATACCTATCATGGTGTCGACATACAGATACTGGACGTGAAGGCAACGCACCGTAAAGCCAATGCGACGATGGGTCTGTTCCGCCAACAAGTAGAGCAGATAGCGGAAATCGCAGCCAAATACGGCATCGACAAAATTCTGGTCACCCCGGCGCCGAAAAGCGACGACCCGAAAGACCAGCAGGACGCCATCCTCGCCATCAGCTTTGCGCAAACAGCAGTAGAGCGCGGCAGCGACGGCGATTTGGAAGACCGAGCCGCTTTCATGTCGGAGCTACAGGATGAGGTGGCATCGATTGGTGAAAAGAAACTCCAGCATCAGAACCTCACGCGTCAGCTCCCGGTGATCGACCGCGTGTCTGACATGCTGACAGCACCCTATCAGGATCATCTGCACGCGCAGCCACCAATGGTGCCCGCCGGTGCAGAAGAAGGGCAACAAAGGTAAACGATGGCAGTTACCCGGCAGGAATCACTACAATACCTCAAACAGGCGATTATTTACGCTAAAGAAGCGGAACAATACGCCACTTTCCTGCAGCAAGGTATGGACAGCATCCCGGAGGACTTTCACGGCAGAATTAAACATGACGCCACCATGATGCGACTGATCGAAGCCGGTGGCATCCTGGAAAAGACCTATGGCCGCGCCGCCGACGTGCGCACCAACAACCTGATTAGAATGGCCAAGGATTTTCGTTTGCAACTATCGCATCCGGAAAGTTTTCAGAAACCGAATATCCCGCCAAATTTCTTTTTGAACCTGTCGAACGCCATCCAGCATATTCTGCAATATCCGGATACATTGACACAGATAGACGAACATGGCAGTCGCGCCAGAGAGCGCAGCATCCGCCAGAACTTTGCTGATCTGACGACATTCATGCACGGCAATCGACATGCCACCGAAAAATCAAGAGACCTGACCAAGCAGGACCTGCAATACGCACTGAGTTTTTGCAATCAGCAGGCGCTGCGTTGGGCCAAAGCCTCGGAACTGTTCAAGGATATACCGGCGCCGATACAACAGGGATCAGAGGAAGGATACGCTTATAAACAACGGCAGTATTTCATCAACCAGATGATCGGACTAACGGACGATTACAGCCATCAGTTTTTTGCCTTGCGCCAGGCAGCCGAAAAAAACGGACGCTGGGTGGATACCCCGACAACACAGGCAGCCGAACGCACCTTCATGACCACCCTCTCCGATGCGCTGGAAGAAGCGCGCCGCAATCACATGACAAAAGGCGAACGCGAAACCGAAGATCATCGGCGCGAGAATGCCACCAGCATCAAAACCCGGGATCAACTGCTCACCTTATCCAGCAAAGTAATGTCTGCCATCGCCCATCGAAGCCTGCGCCTGACTGTTGATCACGATGATGTCCACCTTGACCTGGCAAAGCTGGTGCAGGGGTTTGCCGCCCTGAACCGTAACGACCCCGACGCTTATATCGGGCTCGATACAGCCGTCCTCAGTGAGATGTATACATTGGCGCTCGCCATGTACGAATATCAGGGCGACAGCAGCCTGATCGAAAAAATCGATGAGATTGAAAATCCCAAGGAAGAGGAAAAAGCGCCCACAGAGCCACCGGCTCCTGAGCCGACTCCTGCGCCTCCACCACCTCCGGAACCTGAACCGGAGCCGGAGCCGCTGCCGGAACTCAAAACCGTACCGGAAAACAACTCCACCTACATCGTCGCTGAGCGCAATGCGGAGGGTGAGGTCGATAGATACATCGCCGTTGCCACCGCCAAAAGCCACGGCTTCCTGATGCGCAACAACTACCTCGACGGCATCAAATACGTGGAGCGCACACCGCCGGAATTCGGTAACGACAAGGTGGAATACATCATCAATCCGAACGACGGCAAAAACAAAAAACTAAACCTCGAATCCATCTTTGAAGATAACGGGCTGGAAATCGTCGAATCTCCCAATAACAAAGTCGACACTGCCATCGCTCATGGTGGCCGCATCGTCGACCCCTCGAAAATCGAACGCGGCTAAGCACTGACAACATTGCGCTCATTTCCCTCTCCCTTGGGGAGAGGGTCAGGGTGAGGGGTAAAAAGAAAAACTTAGTGAGGGTAAAAAGAAAACTCATTGCGACAGCAATGCATCCCCTAACCTCTAATCTCTAACCTCTAGCCCCTGAATCACTGCGCTGGATCACCAAAAGAGACCTTTGCAGAGCATTCCGTAATTATGGTATAATATTAAGTATGACCACACAGGACTCCGGCATTGGGCTTATCCGCCATGAGGATATGGTACAGCCCTTCGTGCTACATAAATCATCCGTTCGTGGGCGCATGGTTCGCATGTGTCCGACCATCGACCGCATCCTGAGCCGTCACAACAACCCGCCGGAAGTCAACCGTATGCTGGGTGAATTACTCACACTGGCGGCGATGCTCTCGGCCAATCTGCCGGAAGACGGCATCCTGACTATGCAGGCCAAGGGGGATGGCCCGGTCTCATTTCTGGTGGTGGACGCGGTGCATGGCGGCGGTCTGCGCGGATATGCCAACCTGCAGGAAAATGCCGAAACCACCATCGCGGATATGGCCAAACACTCCCCATCGCTCTCCCTCACCGACCTGATGGGCACGGGCTACCTCGCCATCACACTCAATATGGGGCGTGGCATTGAACCTTATCAGGGCATTGTGCCGCTGGAGGGCGATAACTTCACCCACGCCGTGCAGCATTACTTCACCCAGTCGCAACAGATCGACGTGCTGTTTAATCTGCATGTGGCGCAGCGCGTGCGCGAAGACGGCTCCTCGCGCTGGGCGGCGGGCGGCATCATGCTCGAGCGCATGCCGGAAGAAGGCGGCATCAAACAGGAACAGAAAGATGAGATTAAAGGCTGGGAATATAATGCACTGCTGGTAGACACCGCGACGGAAGACGAATTGCTCGACCCGCATTTGGCGCCTTCAGCCCTGCTCTACCGCCTGTTCAACGAAGGCGGCGTCTGGGTCAACGATGCCTGCGGTGTCTCCGCCAACTGCCGCTGCTCGCGGGAGAAGGTCAGCAACATGCTCTGCTCACTCGGTGCTGAATCACTGGAAGAATTAAAAGAAGACGGCGTCATCACCGTCACCTGTCAGTTCTGCAACACTGACGAGCGCTTTACCGAAGACGACATCAAAAAACTGATGAATTAACGTTAAATAACGCCTTAAAATTCGCTATCATTCCCTCTCACTTGGGGAGAGGGTCAGGGTGAGAGGTAAGAAAGAAAACTCATTGCGACAGCAATGCATTCCCTAATCTCTAACCTCTTGAAATTCTAGGCTCTTGCGGCGGCCACGGCACTCCGCTTGGCACCACCCTTGGGCGCCGTTTTCTTGCTGCCGGATTTTTTGGCAGAAACCACCTTGCCGTCATGGCGTACCGTCCCGATTTCGGAATGTGCATTGGCCAGCGTGAACTCGTCCACCGCGCCGGTCAGCTCAATGTCATGACGCGCCTCAATCGTGCAGTTACGAATATCGCCACCGCACATATACACCTCACCGGATGCGGATGTCACCGAGCAACGATCGAACGATCCGCCCTTCAGCATCACATCCTGCTCAGCCGTCACCATCGTATCCTTACAACTGCTGGCATTTATGTTGACGAACTCGCCAGTCACATCGACATGCTGCAACAACTGCCCACGGATCACCGCATCGTCGCTGCGGCTGATCACCGTGCAAAACAGCAATGGCCGCTTGTATATCGTGATATTGTCTTCCGCCTCGATATGCGCAAAGCACACCGTGCGTCGCTCCGGATGCGAGGCATCCCCCAGCGAGATCGACCCGTCATGCGCGATCAGCGTCACCGGCTCTTCCAGTGACGCGCCTGAAATATAACCCGTCACACGAATATTCGACTGTTCACCCTTGGTCATCAGCACTGCGTCATTCACATGGCCATAGATGTCGAGCGCGCCCTGAAATGCCAGCGCCATTTCTTTAATGCGGCACTGGCTATGCTCGTCCTGTTCGCCGATATTATCGGTACCGAACAGCACCAGTTTGCTGTCTTCCAGCATATAATGAACCGGCAGAATCTCTGATTCCTCACGCTCCTCGTTCAGCTTGTCGAAGAACCGGGCGATGTTGTCCGGGGTATAGTATCGGTGTGCTTTCATATCCGCCGCCAATATGCAATTTATAGTTTATCTTTACTTGTTTTTCTTCTCGTAATTATTCATAAACCGTGAGCCATTAGCAAGATTTACTTGCGTCAAAACCCCAAGAAAAGATGCTGCGCCGCAGCATAAACGTTGGCAATTTCGCATCCACCCCGCGCGCCGCCTCATATGAAGCAAAATGGAACAGCGGCCGCCACGCACGTGTACCGCCCCCTAACCTCTAACCTCTTCCCATCGACTTGTCACAAAACCTCCACTGGACTGTCATAAAACTTTAACACGCATGCGGTATTGTTAATTCATTAGTTTACGTGGGAAGTGAAGTAATATGGCACAAACGCCGGAAACATTTGCATACGCACCAGGCTCAGGCGAATCGGTAAGAAAAATCGCCAGTGACTTTGGTGTAGGAGCAGCCGCCAGAAGCGAAGACTTTGACTACGCTAAAATCGATGAATATGTCGCTGAGTTTCAAAGACTTAACGGCACCTCAGAGATTCAGGCAGGCCAAACCTATCAATTTCCATACCCGGACGAGCGATTCGTCAATCAGCCGATGGAATTAAGCCATCTGGCCTTATTCTTTGGTGAACGCTTTACCGTAGAGGGGGGCAACCCAATCCGCACCGGCGAACTCACTGACGAACAATTATCAGCACAATTACAGGAGGCAGTCATCATGGCACGTTTAGATGGAAAAACAGAAGGGGTCGATTATTTCGTCATCCCGCGCGACGCATTGGCAGAGGGCGTAACCCCGCAGGACATTCTTTTCAACGATGGCAGCTTAAATCTTTTCGATTCAAAAGAGAGACAAGATGCGTTCCGCGACCTTAACGGCGAAATAGTCCGGGGCACCCGACGTGACAGAGATCGTTTTGTCATGGATGACGGTGACAACTACATCTTCCCGCTGAAAGACCGGGAAGGCAACGCACTGGAATACGACACGGCGGAAATCCTGCGCACACAAATCGTTGAAGGCCGTCAAAACGACGTAGCTGGCATTCTGGGTGGAGAAGCCACCACCACCCTCGCATGGATTCCGGATCGCAACATTGGCGGCACCGACCTGACGGACCGCATCCTGACCTTCTCCAACGACGAGGCACGAGTACGATTTGTTGCCGAATTTAAAGCAGCAAACCCGGAATTATTTGAAGGCGTAGGGGCAGGCGAAGAAATACAAATTCCGAAAGACGTCGCCGTCAATATCCCGGACTTTGAAGGCGTCAACATTAGCAATCTGGCCGCCTACAGCAGCCGTTGGGATAATGAAATAGCAACCAATTTGGCCATCACAAGAGATCAGCAAGTTGAAGGATCGGGTACTGCTGGTGTTTATGCAGAAGCTGACCTCGAATCCGGCAAATCAGACAGCATCACCGTGGCGGAAAAAAGGAAGCACGGCCGGGGCAACATCACGACTCGTCGTGAAATGCCGGCAGAGGAAGCACAGCAACGTCTGGCAGCAAACCCGGATGCCCGTGTAATCGACGACGCAGGTCGGGATATCACGGAAGAAGTCCGTGAGAATCCGACGCAGGTAGCCGAACTGGCCAATGCGCCGATGACCGATCAGGAGCGTGACAATGGTGCAGATTGGCAGACAGCAGTGGCGGCTGCGCTTACTGGCATTAAGCCTGCAAATGCAGCTGATCCCGAGCTGACGCCGCCCGTAGAGTCTGAGACTACCGAGCGCACGGAATCAACAGCACTCCCTATAACAGAGGGCGTCAATGACGCCGCACTGAAAGGCCTGCTGGACAACATCCGCGTAGCGGAAGGCACGCCTACCCTGCGCGTGGCATCGAAAGCCTCCGGCATCAACGACCCGGAACAGGTCATGGCGCTGCAACGCAACCTGATTGACCTGGGCTACGACCTTGGAGAATACGGCCCGAACGGTGACGGTGTGGATGGTATCTACGGCCAGGCAGTTAAAGCCGCGGTCGCAGACCTGCAGAAGCAACAAGGCCTAACGGGTAAAGATGTCGACGGCATCTACGGACCGAAAACTGCTGAAGTGATGCAACTGGCTCTCGTTGACAAAACAGTGGCTGTTGCAAAAGCAGCAGGAGAGAGCGTTGATGTCTCCAACCAACTGACAAGTGATGACGTTGCAGAACAGGGTGCGCCACTGAATACCGCACTCGTAAACAGTGCCGTCGAGAATTATCGAGGATAATAACAATAATAAAAAACAATAAAAAATAAGCTTAGAGCCGCCGCATTGTCAGGCGGCTTTTTTCTTTCCCGCGCACCCAGCCGAGATACTGCGACAGCGCATCCACCTGATCGTCATGCCGCGCATGCGGAAAGCCGAGCAGCTCCTCTTCAAACGCCGCCAGCCATACCGCCTGCTTCGGCAGCTTCAAACGCCCGGCCTCGATCATCGGCGTCACCGCTGCAAACCGCGTCACCTTATCCTGCTTCGGCATCACCGCCAGCACCGGCAACTGGCTTTCCCGCCGCATATCCTGCAGCAGCGACTGCCCGCTCGCCTTATCCTCAATCAGGATCACTTCCGGCTCATAACGTGCCGCCTGCGCCAGCACATGCCGTTTCAGCGCCGGATATTCCGCCCGCACCACCAGCGCATCCAGCAGATAATGCACCCCGTCCGCCTGTCCGAACGTCAGGCACACACTGGCATCATGCCCACCCCCGGCCTTGATCGCCGTATCCCAGCTCTGCACCACCCGCTCAAACACCTCCGGTGGCTGCGCATAGCGCACCAGCCACCCGGCCTCCACCATGCCACCGCCTTCCTGCACCGGCGCCTGTTGATATTGCGCCGCAAAGCCGA
>JAUIJX010000066.1 GCA_030430795.1 Alphaproteobacteria bacterium
TCTGCGCGGCGGTATCGAGACGGTGCTGATCCCGAAGGAAAACGAGAAAGACCTGGAGGATATCCCGGACAATGTGAAGAAAGGGATGACGATTATCCCGGTCTCCACGGTGGACGAGGTGCTGTCGCACGCGCTGACCAAGCCGATTGAGCCGATTGAATGGACCGAACTGGACGAGCAGGCCTATCAGGCGGCGCAGAAGGCGACCATACAAGAAGAAGTCACGACGCATTAGTTTTTTTGTTTGCCCCTGCACGCGGATGCTCCGCTTAGCAATGGGCAGGGCTCAAGGCTGGCTCGGTCTCCTGACCTCGCGTCATGTTCCTTGATACTATGAAGTTAAATGCCTTGCTGGCGGGAGGCTGGGTCTTCGTTGACGGCGCGGTTGGTATGCTCGCCGAGGATGCGGGCATCCTCTACCCGGCGTTCCGGCTGCGGGGTATCGCCGACACCGGCGACATGCGCTTGTTCCACGGTTCTGGGTGCGCGTGCCAGCGCTTCCTGCATATAGGCACCGGCCAGTTCCCGGTTGCCGAGGGCGCCATGCAGCAGCCCGGCCTGTTCATGGGTAATCATGCCGTCATTGACCAGTGCATTGGTGATGGCGGCGACGCGTGACGGGTCGTAGTCATGCCCGACGCCGAGGCCGGTGATCGGAGCGGTCTCCGCCGCTCTTTCCTGCGGTGATTTATCCGTCTCCGGCTCTCTGTCGACATCGGCGAAGGTCAGGTGGATGCCGTCCTCGTTGATATCCACCGCGGCGAGGTTACGCAAAAATTCGGATTGCTGTACCTTTGTGCTCATGCGATTTCCTTCACTTTGAGGACTGCCATGTCGCTGGCCGTGAGGATGACTTCGGCGAATTTCGGAGAGAAAAGTTTGTTTAAAACCATGCGCTTGATGGATTCCTGAAAGGCGCGTTTGCGCTCGCCTTTGAGCATGGTGTTGACCGTGATAGCGCTGAGTCCGCCGTCTGCGACCGGATTCGTACAGAGTACGTAACCTTCGTCGAGCACAATGATATAATCCTGCGGGTTAAACATACGGCTATCTTTTTGTTATCGTGTTATTGTATCTATCGTATCAAATATCGCACCATCCGTGTGTTACATTTTGGTGAAAGTTAGACGCCTATGACGACGCAAGAGCTGGATGAACTGCTCGAAAAACTAGAGCATCATCCATTGCCTGAGATTGAGCTGTCGCTCGACCGCATTACCGGATTTCTGGAGCGGGTGGGCGATCCGCATCTGCATATGCCGCCGGTGATTCATGTCGCCGGGACGAACGGCAAAGGCTCGGTGATCGCCTATATGCAGGCGATGCTGGAGGCGGCGGGCTATCGTGTGCATGCCTATACCTCGCCACATCTGGTGCGGTTTAACGAGCGGATCGTGGTGCGCGGGCAGATGATTTCGGATGATGCGCTGATCGGCTATCTGCGTGAGGTGGTGGCACAATGCGAGGATTACCCACTGACGTATTTCGAGAGCACGACGGTGGCGGCGCTGATGGCATTTGCCGCCAGCCCGGCGGATGTGGTGCTGCTGGAGACCGGCATGGGAGGGCGGTTTGACGCCACCAACATCTTCAAAAAACCGCTGGTGACGGTGATCACGCCGGTGTCGTTCGATCATATGCAGTTTCTGGGGGAGACGTTGTCGGCGATTGCCTATGAGAAGGCGGGGATCATGAAGCCGTATGTGCCGTGTGTGATCGGGCAGCAACCGGCAGAGGCGCTGACGGCCCTCAAGAAACAGGCGGAAATTACCGCCAGCCCGCTGTCTGTGTGCGGTGAGGACTGGTATATGGAGGGTGATGCCTATCATTCCGCGGCGCATCGCTATGAGCATCTGATGCCTGCGTTGCCGGGGGCGCATCAGCTGGAGAATGCCGGGTTGGCGATTGCCGCGCTTGAGCAGGCCGAAGGGCTGAGCATTCCCGCCGGAGCGGTGTATGAAGGGATCGGCAATGCGCGCTGGCGCGCCCGTTTGCAGCATCTGACGCAGGGGCCGCTGGTGGAGGCGTTGCCAAACGATACGATGTTGTGGCTCGATGGCGGGCATAACCCATCCGCCGGGCAGGCGATTGCGGCATGGTGTATGGCGGAAGGAAAGACGCCGTATCTGTGCATGGCGATGCTGAATGACAAGGATGCGGAGGGCTATCTGCGGCCATTGGTGCCGCATCTGTCCGGGCTGGTGGTGATGCCGGTGCCGGGCGAGGCCAAAAGCCACACGGCGGAGCATCTGGCCGCCGTGGCAAAAGGGCTGGGGCTGGCAGTGCAGCAGGCTGCGACACCACAAGAGGCGATTGCTCTGCTGGGTGAGACGCCGGTGCCACCGACGGATGTGCTGATTGGCGGTTCGCTCTATCTGGCGGGACAAGTGCTTGCAAATCATAGCTCTTCGTGAAACATGTGTTATAATATAATCGTTCAACCTCTGGGGTAACTATGTCCGACAAGAAACGTATCAACGAGATTCTGGAAGAATACTGGCTGGAGATCAAAGGCGATGCGCCGTATCCTGCCGAGGCTGACGTTGATCCGGAAGCGTTGTCGGAGATCTGGGATAATTGTTTTCTGGTGAAGGTGGATTACGATAATTCCGAGCGTCCGTATGAGTATGTCTATCTGGGTGAGTCGCTGATTCAGGCTTATGGGGGCGATGATATGACCGAGAAGGAAGTGTGCGAGACGCTGATTTACCCGTCCAGCCATTCGCTGGTGCATGAATTCAAGGAAGTGGTGGATAGCGCGAAACCGGTGGTGGATGAAAGTGAGTTCACCAACTCCAAAGGGCTGCTGATTAAATACCGCTCCAACCTGCTGCCGTTATCGGCGGGAGGCGGAGGGGTTGACTTCATCATCGGCGGCATGAAATGGAAGGCGTTCTGATGGCTCTCGATAAATGGGAATTCGCGCCGCTGTCGCTGCCGTCCAATTCGCTGCCGGAAGATTTGCAGAAAATCTATAAGGTGGTGGATGTGTCCGGCGAGGTAACGACGGTGGAAGCCGGCTCGGCCAGTGAAGCGGTGGAGAGGTCCGGTGTGAGCAAGCCGTTGAAGGTCATCAATGCCGCCTATGAGCGCAAGCTGATGCTGGAGAAGAATCTGCTCAACCCGAATCAGGGCAATGTGCTGACCAATATCGACCTTACGAATAATGCCTCCGACATGCGGTTTCTGGTGGTAGACGATCTGGGTGATGACGAACCGGAACAGCCATTTGAGGAAATGAGCCTGTACGATATGTCCGGTACGGCGCCGGCACCTGCTGCGTCGCTGGATGAGGTGATGGTGGATGTGCCTGCTGAGGCAGAGGTGCCGCCTGTGCCGGAATCTGCACAGACTGAAGAAGTCGCACCGGAGCCTGTGGCGGAAGAGGCGGCTCCTGAGCCAGCGGCGGAGGAGGCAGCCGCGTCAGAACCTGCGCAGGAACCGGATCGTGAATTGACACCGGAAGAGGTGCGCCGCTTGCTCAATGACGGTGACGACGCCGCGCCGGTTGACTCCGAATAGCGGCGCTCTATACTGCAACCTCACCGCATACGGAGGGGGAGATGCGCCGGTTCCTGTTTTTATTCCTGCCTGTTTGCCTGTTACTGGCTGCCTGCAATGACGAAGGGCGCGAGCGTATCCGCGTGGTGGGGTCTTCCACGGTTTATCCATTTGTTTCCTACGCGGCTGAGCAGTTCGGTATTCTGACCGATTTCGGCACGCCGGTGGTGGAGGCGACCGGTACCGGTGGCGGTATCAAGATTTTCTGCGAAGGGGTGGGGCCGCGTTTTCCCGATATGGCCAATGCATCCCGGCAGATCAAACCCGACGAAGTGACCATGTGCGAGAAGGCCGGTATCACTGATATTACAGAGCTGTCCATTGGCTTTGATGGTATCGTGCTGGCAAACACCAAAGCGTCCGAGCGCTATTCGCTGAGCATCCAGCAGGTGTTTCTGGCGCTGGCGAAGCTGGTGCCGGAAGGTAACGGGCTGGCGCCCAACCCTTACAAACAATGGAGCGATATTGACCCGGCACTGCCTGACGTGGCGATAGAAGTGTACGGCCCGCCGCCGACATCCGGCACGCGCGATGCGTTCGTGGAAATCGTGATGGAGATGGGTTGCAAGGCGTTTGCACAGTTTGAGACCGCTTTCCCGGATAAGAAAGTGCGCATGAAGAAATGCCATTTGCTGCGTGAGGACGGGGCGTTTGTCGATGCCGGGGAGAATGACAATATCATCGTGCAGAAGCTGAAGGCCAACCCGACGGCGCTCGGCATTTTCGGCTATAGTTTTCTGGAGCAGAACCTGACCGACGTGCAGGGTTCCATTATCGATGATGTGATGCCGACCTTCGATGCGATTGCGTCTGGTGAATATCCAGTGGCGCGCAGTCTTTATGTTTATGTGAAGAATCAGCATATCGGCGTGATTCCGGGGTTGACTGATTTTCTGGAAGAGCTGACCAGTGAGGATGCGCTGTCGGAGGACGGTTATCTGGCGCCGATCGGGCTGATCCCGTTACCTGTCGAGAAGCAGGAAGCCATGCGCGCCAAAGTGCAGGGATTGAATCGCTAAATATCCAGTGAGGCGGTGAGGTCGTCGCCGCGCAGGGAGGTTTGTTCCTGAATGAAGGCGAAGCGGGTTTCAGCTTTTTTGCCCATCAGGTCGGAGACGCGGTTGCGGGTGGCCACTTCGTCCTCGTCGAGAATCTGCACTTTCAGCAATGCGCGGCTGGCCGGGTTCATGGTGGTTTCCTTGAGCTGCGGCGGGGTCATCTCACCGAGACCTTTGAAGCGCCCGACATCGATTTTGCCTTTGCCTTTTGAGAGTTGCTTCATCAGCTTTTCGCGTTCGGCTTCGTCCTGCGCGTAGTAACTCTTATTGCTCTGCGTCAGGCGGTAGAGCGGCGGCTGTGCGATATAGAGATGCCCGGCATAGACCAGCTCCGGCATCTCCTGATAGAAGAAGCTCATCAACAGCGAGGCGATATGCGCGCCGTCGACATCGGCATCGGTCATGATGATGATTTTTTCGTAGCGCAGGGATTTGAGATCGAAGTTTTTGCCGGAGCCGCAGCCGAGCGCCTGAATCATGTCGCTGACTTCCTGATTGGCGTGGATCTTGTCCTTGGTGGCGCTGACGACGTTGAGGATTTTCCCGCGCAGTGGCAGGACGGCCTGCGTGGCGCGGTCGCGCGCCTGCTTGGCGCTGCCGCCTGCGGAGTCGCCCTCGACGAGGAAGAGTTCGGTGCCGACCGGAGAGGATGACGTACAGTCCGCCAGCTTACCCGGCAGGCGCAGTTTCTGCGTCACGGATTTGCGGCTGATGTCACGATCCTGTTTGCGGCGCAGGCGGAATTCCACCCGGTTGATGATGTGTTGCAGCAGGGCGGTGGCGGATTCGGCGTCACCGGAGAGCCAGTGGTCGAACGGGTCGCGCATGGCTTGCTCGACCAGTCGGCTGGCGCCGGAGGTCACCAGCTTGTCCTTGGTCTGCCCCTGAAATTGCGGGTCCTTGATGAAGACCGAGAGCAGGATGGAACAGCCGCCGAAAATATCGTCGGGGGTGATCTGGCCGGTCTTTTTGGTGTTGGTCATGTCGCCGAAGGCTTTGATGCCTTTGGAGAGCGCGGCGCGCAGGCCGGTCTCGTGCGTCCCGCCGTTGGGGGTCGGGATGGTGTTACAATAACTATGAATGCCGCCTTCTTCGTCGAGCGGCCAGGCGATGGCCCATTCGACGCGCCCCATGCCTTCGGCCAGTTCGGCCTGTCCGGTGAAGACCTTGTTGGTGACCATGCGGCGGTTGCCCAGTTCCTGCGCCAGAAAATCTTCCAGCCCGCCGGGGAAATGCACCACGGCTTCGGTCGGGATGTCCGAGCCTTCGGGGATCAGTGACGGGTCGCAGTACCAGCGGATTTCGACGCCGCGGAACAGATAGGCTTTGGAGCGTACCCATTTGAACAGGCGATCCGGGCGGAATTGTGCTTTGCCGAAAATCTCCGGGTCGGGCGTGAAGGTGATGCTGGTGCCGCGGCGGTTGCTGGCGGTGCCGCCTTTCTTGAGTTTGCCGAGCGGGGTGCCGCGCTCGTAACTCTGTGTGTAAATCTGTTTGTTGCGGACGACTTCGACATCGAGCCGTTCGGCCAGTGCGTTGACCACGGAAATCCCCACCCCGTGCAGACCACCGGCGGTGTGATAGACCTTATCGGAGAATTTTCCCCCGGCGTGGAGGGTGGTAAGGATGACTTCCAGCGCCGATTTCTTCTTATCCTTCGGGTGAGGGTCGATCGGGATACCGCGTCCGTTATCGGTAATCGTCATGGTGTTGCCCGGCATCAGATGCACTTCGATGCGGCTGGCATGACCGGCGACGGCCTCATCCATCGAGTTATCGAAGACCTCGTTGACGAGGTGATGCATGGCGTGCTCATCCGTGCCGCCGATATACATGCCGGGGCGTCGGCGAACAGGCTCAAGCCCTTCCAGTACTTCGATGTCCCTCGCGGTATAGGATTCGGTCGCTTGTTGTTCTTTTTTTGCTGTCGAAAACAGGTCGCTCATAGGATTGTTATAGCCTGTAATCCGCAGAAAACAAGGGTTTTGTTGCGTATGTGCAATTATTCCCCGAGGCGTTTGATTTGCTCGACCAGCTGGCCGACTTTCTGCAGCCGGTCCTTGGCGGAGCTGTAACTCTGCTGGCAGACAAGTTTCTGATCCGGCTTGATTTTCATGCTGGCGGCGTGGCGGGCGATGAAGCCGATCAGCGCTTCCGGTTTGCTGAACTGATTGTCGCGGAAGGTGATGACTGCACCTTTCGGGCCGGTGTCGATGCGCTCGATACCCGCTTCCTTACAGCTGCGTTTGATGGCGAGGACGGCCAGCAGATGCTCGACTTCCTCCGGCAGCGGGCCGAAACGATCGATCATCTCGGAGGCAAAAGCTTCGATTTCCTCATCATTATCAATCATGTTGAGGCGGCGATAGAGGCTGAGGCGGAGCGACAGATCATCGACATAACGCTCAGGGATCAGCACCGACATGCCGAGCGAAATCTGCGGACTCCAGTCCTCTTCCGGCAGCTCGCCCAATTCTCCTAGCTCGGCGTTGCGGGCGGCTTCCACCGCCTCCTTCAGCATGTGCTGGTATAGTTCGACGCCGACTTCCTTGATGTGGCCGGATTGTTCCTCGCCGACCAGATTGCCGAAGCCGCGAATATCCATATCGTGTGAGGCTAGGGTGAAGCCTGCGCCCAGCGTGTCGAGCGACTGCATGACTTCCAGCCGCTTGATGGCGTTGGCGGTCATCTTCTTCTGATGCGGCAGGGTGAAATAGGCATAGGCGCGGGTTTTGCCGCGTCCGACCCGGCCACGTAGCTGGTAAAGCTGGGAGAGGCCGAAACGGTCGGCATTGTTGATGACGATGGTGTTGGCTTTCGGGACATCCAGCCCCGATTCGACGATGGCGGTGGAGAGCAGGATGTCGCATTCGCCGTCGTAGAAATGGTTCATGATGCGGTCGAGTTCGGACGGGCTCATCTGTCCGTGCGCTACCGCCATGCGCGCTTCCGGCACCAGCTCGCTGATGCGCTGCTTGAGTTCGGGGATGTCCTTGATGCGCGGGGTGACGTAGAAGATCTGCCCGCCGCGATGGATTTCGCGCAGGATGGCCTCGCGGATAATCACCGGGTCAAAGGGCAGGACGAAGCTGCGGATGGCGAGGCGGTCAACCGGCGGGGTGGTAATCAGTGAGAGTTCGCGCACACCGGAGAGTGCCAGTTGCAGGGTACGCGGGATCGGCGTGGCGGAGAGCGTCAGCACATGCACGTTGGTCTTCAGTTGCTTGAGCGCTTCCTTCTGTTTGACGCCGAAATGCTGTTCCTCGTCGATGACCAGCAGGCCGATGCGGTCGAAATGGATGTCTTTGGCCAGCAGCGCATGGGTGCCGACGACGATATCGACCGAGCCGTCTTTCAGCCCTTCCTTGACCTCGCGCACTTGCCTGGCGGTGCAGAGGCGGGAGAGCTGCACGACGTTCAGGCCGGTGCCTGCGAAGCGCTCAGCGAAGGTTTTGTAATGCTGACGCACCAGCAGGGTGGTGGGGGCGATGATCGCCACCTGTTTCGGGTTATGCGGATCGGCGGCGGCGACATAAGCGGCGCGCAGGGCGACTTCAGTTTTGCCGAAGCCGACATCGCCGCAGACCAGCCGGTCCATCGGGGTGGTGGATTGCAGGTCGCCGATGACCTCGGTGATGCTGCGCTCCTGATCCTCGGTTTCCTCATATGGGAAGCGGGCGGCGAAGGCCTCGTACGCTCCCAGCGCCGGGGCAAGCGGATCGGCGCGGCGCAGCAGGCGCTCGGCAGCGATTTTCATCAGTTCTTCCGCGGCCATGCGGATGCGTTCCTTCATGCGCGCCTTGCGTGCCTGCCAGCTTCCGGCGCCCAGCTTGTCGCGCTCCACGCCTTCACTGGAGCCGTGGCGGCTGACCATCTCAAGGTTCTCGACCGGCAGGAATAATTTGTCGTCATCCTTATAGAGCAGCTTGAGGAAATCGTGTTTGCCGCCCCCGGCTTCCATGGTGACCAGCCCGTCGAAATAGCCGATGCCGTGTTCGCGGTGGACGAGGTATTCGCCGACCTCGAAGCCTTGTGCTTCCTGCATGAAGGCATCGGAAGCTTTCTTTTTCTTCACGCGCTGGGCGAGGCGCTGGCCGAAAATATCCTGCTCGGAATAGACGGTGAGGTGGTCGCTGCGGAAGCCATGCTCCATCGGCAGTTCGGTGATGAAGAAGCCCGGCTCTTTCGTTTTGGTGATGGCGCGCCAGTCGGTGACATGGGTGGCGGCATGGTGTGCGTCGGCGAGCATTTTGTGCAGGCGATCCATGCTGCCGGTGCTGTGGCAGCAGATCAGCACATGGCGGCCGGTCTGGCGCATATGGGCGGCCTCGGTCACCAGTTTTTCGACCGGGTTGGCGGTTTTGTTTTTCACGTCGAAGAGGGCGGTGCCCTGCCGGAATCCGGCATCGGCGGCGTTGGG
>JAUIJX010000067.1 GCA_030430795.1 Alphaproteobacteria bacterium
AAGCGATTTACTTCCGCGCGATTTCCGCTATACCTGTATCGCTCGTGCGGATGTGGTGGAATTGGTAGACACGCTAGATTTAGGTTCTAGTGCCGCGAGGCGTGAAGGTTCAAGTCCTTTCATCCGCACCATTCAACATTCCTCCTTTACAGTCTTTATTCTCTATATATAGTGTTTCGGTATGGTCGTGATTCCATATTTAGTATGGGGGCGGTGTTTTCGTTTTCCGTACTGAGAGACTGTGGTATCATGAAACATAAGTACAACAGGATGTTGGTTTTTTCCAAGGTATGGAACTTACTTCGCTTAAAAACTCGAGCGCGATACCGTCGCGCATTTCCAATGTAGGAGCCAAAGTATCCCGCAGCATGCGAGCGCTTGCGTCCGGAGAATATATTACCCGGGCGGCGGATGATGTGGCGGGGATGTCGGTGGCGACCGGCCTGTTTTCGCGTGTGAGTGCGTTGCGCTCCGCTTCCATTAATATCGCGCAGGCGGCCAGTCTACTGCAGGTGGCCGATGGCGGGTTGCAGGATATCAGCGATATTCTGCTGCGCATGCAATCGCTGTCGGTGATGGCGAATAGCGGCACGATCCACGCCTCCGAGCGCGGGTTTCTCGATCTGGAATTTCAGCAACTCAAAGAGAGTATTGACCGCATTGCCAATGAAACCAACTTCAACGGGGTGAAGGTGCTTAACGGCGATACGATCGAGGTGGAAGAGACGGTGACACCGACCGGGCCGGGCGATACCATCACCGGGTCAGGCGGCAATGAATATCTGGTCGGCACGGCTGGTGACGATGAAATACAAAGTCTGGCGGGTGATGACTCCATTGACGGCGGGTTCGGGGATGACCTGATTCTGCCGGGGGTCGATATCCTGCCCGGTATCCAGGGGCAGATATACATTGCCGGTGGAGGCATCGGGAATCTGGCTCAGGCGGAAGCGGTGGTGGCCGGTGCTGCGGCGCCGGACGCCACCTTTACCTCGACCGGGCTGGACTATCCGCAGGGGGCGCCGAATAGCCAGAGCGGGCCGCTCAATAATTTCCTCGGCGCCGATGGGGCGTCGATTGATAACCCGGCGCTTCTGCCGCTCAATACCAACCAAATGGTGTTTGTGTTTGAAGGCTTTGTGCAGGTGGCAGCGGACGGCGTATATAATTTCAGCATCGGGACGGATGACGGGTTTGATTTGTCGATCGACGGTGCGTCGGTCTTGCAATTTCCGAACAACCGCGGCTTTAGTTTCACCAATGGTAATGTGCCGCTGACCGCAGGGACGCATGCGATCCGTTTCCTATTCTGGGAGAATGGCGGGTCGGAAGGGATGGAAGTGTTCAGCGGCCTGACCGGCGGCGGGATTCTTGATGACTCGGTGCTGACGTTTAGTCCGGCGTCAACTGACGGGAACGATATCGTCAATGGCGAGGAGGGCACGGACATTGCCGTGTTCGAAGGGAATATCGCCGATTATACCATCACCAAGATTGCCGATAACCAGTTTCAGGTAACCGATAATCGTATGAACACGCCAAATGGTACCGACCAGTTGATCAATGTGGAGATTGCGCGCTTTGCCGATGGCGATGTCACCTTGATTGGTGACGAGGAAGTGGAAGAAGTGGAAGCAGGACCGCAACGCCGCACCCTATCCTTCATCGTGTCGGAAGACAGTGCGGATCAGTTTTCCTATGAGGTGGTGGATGCGACGCTCGATGCGCTGTTCGATGCGCCGGACGATGTCTCGATCACCACGCAGGACGGTGCGGCGCTGGCGTTCGATGCAGTGCGCGAGGCGGTCAACCGCACTACTGAGTTGCGCGCGTATGTCGGGTCGTTGCAGTCGGAGTCCGGCTTTATCAGCGATACGGTGATCACGCGGCTACGTACGCAGGATAATGCCCGCGCAGTGATTGAAGACACCGATATTGCGCGTGTCTCCACACGGCTGGTGCTGGAGTTGGTGCAGCGGAATACCAGTGTGGCGGTCTCTGCGCAGACCAATGCACTGCGCGAAGAGAACATCAACGATATGATGGAAGGGATCGCGGTCGAACCGACCAGCTGATCCCTTTCAACGCTTCTCTAGAATCCTAGCGCGAATACTTCTGCGAAGAATGTGTCCGGTGTGGTGAAGGCCACGTCTTCCTGCCCGAATGAGGTGACGCCGGTGATCAGCACGGTGGTGCCGTCTCCGAAGGAGAAGATCAGGTTGCCCTCGATCACCACGCTGGCCGATTGCAATTCAGCAAAGGTCGAGACGCCGAGATTGGTATCGAATTGCAGCGTGTCCACCGTCGAGCCGTCTCCGCCGTTATTGAAGTCGGTGATCTGGTCGTTGCCATGTCCGGCGGTGAAGAAGAAGATGTCATTGCCGTCGCCACCGGTCAGGGTGTCGTCGCCGACCTGACCCATCAGGGCATCGTTGCCGGTGCCGCCGTCGATCTGGTCATTGCCCTTACCGCCGAAGATGGAGTCGTTGCCACCGTCGCCGTTCAGGATGTCATTGCCGCCGTTGCCGACGATGGTGTCGTTGCCTTCGCCACCATTGACGGTGTCTTCCGGATCATCCGGGTTAAGCAGTCCGCCGCCACCGGCCAGAATGTCATTGCCTTCCTGTCCGAAGATGGTGTCGTTGCCCTGACCGCCATAGATCAGTTCGCCCGGCATGGTGTCGTTGGTGGAGGAGGTTGCCGCATCTCCGTAGATCAGGTCGTTCCCGGCGTTACCGAAAATCGTGTCGGCACCGAGGCCGCCATAGATGACATCATTACCGTCGGTTTTGTCGACCTGGCCGATGCCACCGTAAAGTACGTCGGCTGCGCCGCCGCCATAGAGCGTGTCGTTGCCTTGTCCGCCAAACATGGTGTTGGCGCTGTCGGCATTGTCGGTCTCAGTAGCGCCGCCGATCACGGTGTCGTCACCGTCATTTCCGGTCAGGGTGTCGGAGCCGAGGAAGCCGCGAATCATATCATTATTAGCACTGGCGGAGATGGAGTCCGCGCCGCCATAGAGCGTGTCGAAGTTCGGAGCAAACAGACTGTCGAAACTCTCGCTAGCCCAGCCGGAGATGCGCAGGCCGTTGTCGTTGTTCACATCGGTGGCCAGATATTCCTGATAGCCGGTGATGGCGGTGATGCCTGCGGTGTTGTCCTGAAATGTCGGGTCGAACTGAGCCGGGTTAAACACACCGTCATAGACCACCAGAATGCTGCCATTTTCAATGGAGTTGGTGATGCGGGTGGTGGTAGGAGCCGGGGTGGCGCGTACCTCAGCGGTCGCAGTGGTTTCAGAGGTAATGCCGTACCGGTTGTTTTGCATGGTCAGGGTAAGACCAGAGGTAATCGTAGCCATGTGCCGAGCCTTTCACTGTTATTGTGCTATGTCCGAGGACAGAGAAAGGCTTACTCTCATTCAGGGGTGAAAGCAAATTGTATTATATGATAACCGGTTGCTACAGGGAGTTGAGGATGGCTTCCGCCGCCGCTGCCGGGTCTTCGGCTTCGGTGATCGGGCGGCCGATGACGAGGTAGTCGGCGCCGCGCTCCAAGGCTTCTTTCGGCGAAAGGGTGCGTTTCTGGTCGTCGGAGCTGGCACCTTCCGGGCGGATGCCGGGTACCACCAGCAGGAAGTCTTCACCGCAGGCCTTGCGCAGCATGTCGATCTCGAACGGGGAGCAAACCACACCGTCGAGCGTCGCGCTCTGTGCCAGATCAGCGAGGCGGCGCACCTGCTCATCGAGCCGGTTGCGGTAGCCGACCATTTCCAGATCGTCCTGATCCATGCTGGTGAGGATGGTCACCCCCAGAATATGCGGACGGGCGCTACCCGTCGTTTCCGCCACGCGCATGGAGGCGTCGATGGCGCGTTGCAGCATGGCGCGGCCACCGGAGGTATGGACGGTCATCATAAACGTGTCGATCCCCGCCGTTGCCTCAATAGCGCGGGCGACGGTATTCGGAATGTCATGGAATTTGAGATCGAGAAACAGCGGCATTTTCAGATCGGCCAGCGCATGGACACCGCTGGCGCCGTTGGCGACGAAATATTCCAGCCCCAGCTTGATGGCGCCGACATGCGGTTTGATGGCGGCGATCAGGTCGCGGGCGACATCAATTTCCGTGGTGTCGATGGCGCAAATAATAGGGTTTTCGGTGACGATCATGCGGCAGCCTTTTTGTTGTTATCCGTGTCCAGCGTATAGACGGTCTGGCCGCCGACGATGGTGCGAATGGCACGGCCTTTCACATCCATATGGTCGAACGGTGAATTTTTGGATTTGCTGACGAAACTGTCCGGCACAATCTTCCATGCGCGTTCGAGGTCGGTCAGGGTCAGGTCGGCGCGTGCGCCTTTCTTCAGACGTCCGGCGTCGACATGGATAATGTCCGCCGGTTTATAGGTCATGGCGGCGATGACGTCCATCAGCGGCATGATACCCTGATGGTAGAGATGCAGCGACAGTGGCAGCATGGTCTCCAGCCCGACAATCCCGAAGGCGGCATCAGAGAGCGGTACGCGCTTGCTTTCATGGTCATGCGGTGCATGGTCGGTGGCGATGGCATCAATGGTGCCGTCTTTCAACCCTTCGATCACGGCGAGCCGGTCTTTCTCCGCGCGCAGCGGCGGGTTCATCTTGCTGAAGGTTTTGTATTCCATCACCGCTTCGTCGGTCAGGCAGAAATGGTGCGGCGCGGCCTCAGCAGTCACTTTCAGCCCCTTGGCCTTGGCGCGGCGCACGGCGTCAATCGCCTCGGCGGTGGAGATGTGCAGCACATGGTATTGCCCGCCGGTCAGTTCGGCCAGCAGGATATCGCGTTCCACCATCACCGCTTCGGCGGCATTCGGGATACCTTTGACGCCAAGTTTGGTGGAGACGGCGCCTTCATTCATGCAGCCACCGGCGGATAGGGTCAGGTCTTCGGCATGTTGCGCCACCGGCACACCGAGCTGGCTGGCATAGGACAATGCCTGACGCATCAGTCCGGCTTCCATCAGCGGCAGGCCGTCGTCGGTGAAGCCGACCGCACCGGCTTCCACCAGCAGGCCCATCTCGGTCAGTTCCTTGCCCTTCATGCCACGGCTGATGCAGGCATAGGTGCGCACGTTGACGTAACCGGTTTCGCGGCCGCGCTTATGGACGAAGTCGACGATGGACGGGTCGTCGATCACCGGGTCGGTGTTCGGCATGCAGGCGACGGTGGTGACGCCACCGGCGGCGGCGGACTTACTGCCCGTTTCAATCGTCTCTTTATATTCCTGTCCCGGCTCGCGAAAATGCACCTGAATATCCAGCAGCCCCGGCGTCAGCAGATGGCCGCCGCAATCGACGATCTCGATGTCGCTGCTGCTGCCTTCGTCGAACTCCCCGGCGGCGACTTCGGCGATGGTGTCGCCGGTGACCAGCACATAGCCGTTATCGTCCAGCCCGGATTCCGGGTCCATCACGCGGGCGTTGACGTAAGCCACTTTATCCTCGCGTGGTTTGCTGTGGTCGGGGCGTGCGAATGTCTGTGTCATGCTCTTTCCTATGCCTGCGCTAAAATTTCCAATACGGCCTGCCGGACGGCCACTCCCATTTCCACCTGTTCGAGAATCACGCTGCGTTCCAGATCGTCGGCGATGTCGGTATCGATCTCGACGCCGCGATTGATCGGGCCGGGGTGCATCACCAGCGCGTCGGGCGCGGCCAGCGACAGCTTCTCGCGGTTGAGTCCCCAGAAGTGGAAATATTCACGGATGGAGGGGATGAAATGCCCCTGCATGCGCTCCATCTGCAGGCGCAGCATCATCACGATGTCGGCGTCTTTGATGCCCTCGCGCATGTTGCTGGTGATGGTGACGCCGAGCGATGCGGCATCGGCGGGTAGCAAGGTCGGCGGGGCGATGATGGTGACGTTGGCGCCGAGCGTGTGCAGCAGGGCGATGTTGGAGCGGGCGACGCGGCTGTGCAGGATGTCGCCGCAGATCGCGACCTTCAGGCCCTTGATCTTGCCTTTGGCGCGGCGGATGGTCAGGGCGTCGAGCAAGGCCTGTGTCGGATGTTCGTGGCTGCCGTCACCGGCGTTGATGACGCTGCAGTTCACATGCTGTGCCAGCATATGCGCGGTGCCGCTTTCGGCATGGCGGATGACGATGAAGTCGGGATGCATGGCGTTGATGGTCTGTGCGGTGTCGATCAGCGTTTCGCCTTTCTTCACCGACGATGCGCCGACGGAGATATTGATGACATCCGCGCCCATGCGTTTACCGGCCAACTCGAAGGAGGTGCGGGTGCGGGTGGAATTCTCGAAGAACAGATTGATCAGGGTGCGGCCGCGCAGGATCGGATGCTTTTTGTCGGTGGCGAGGTTGCGCTCAACATAGCGCTCGGCGAGGTCGAGGAACTTGTTAATTTCGGCGGCGGATAGCCCTTCGATCGCCAACAGATGTTTGCTGCCGTTCTGCAATGTATTCACCGCAGCCAGATGTCCTTTGGAAATACTGGCTGAAGGCTTTTTGAAAGGATTTAATTTTGCCAGCCTGACCATAGGTGTTTTCATTAGCAGATCGGAGAAAAAAATACAGCAAAACATTGCGCGAAAGATCAAATTAGGCAAATATCCGCTGTGATGACAAAACGACGACTCACAATTCACTCGATATTGCTGTTGTGTGCAGCGCTGGCCGTGACCGGATGCGACGCGCGCCGTGCTGAGCTGATCGACGGCCAGATGATTCTGGATGAGGCCGATGCGCCGGAGGTGATCGGGGTGAATGCCACGATGGAGCAAAACGCGATTGCTGCCGCGGAAGTCGGCGATTACAACCGCGCGATGCAGATCTATGAGCAACTGATTGACCGGGATAAAAAGAACAAGCGCTACCTGCTGGCTTATGCGGAAAGCAGCCGAAAGGCAGGCAATAAGGATGCCGCGCTGGCGGCGTATGAGGCGTTGCTGATTCTAAGCCCTAGTAATATCGATGCCAAGGAAGGCAAGGCACTGGCGTTGCTCGATAAGGGCGAGTTTCAGGATGCCGGGGATTTATTCTCCGAGGTGCTGAAGACGGACAGACGGCGCTGGCGGACGCTCAACGGGCTGGCGATCCTGTTCGTGATTCAGGATATGCATGACGAGGCGATGGCCTATTTCACCGAGGCGCTGGTGCAGAGCCCGAATAACGCATCGGTGCTGAATAATGTCGGGCTGACGCTGGCGATTTCCGATAAGCAGGACGATGCGGTGGCAGCACTGCAGAAGGCGTCGGAGCTGGTGCCGAGTACGGATAAGCATCTGCGCCGCAAGATCGAAATGAATCTGGCGATGGTCTACGGGGCGATGGGCGATCTCGATAACGCCAAGGCGGTGGCGTCGAAGCATCTGCACGGCCCGGCACTGAATAACAATATGGGTTTTTATGCGCATCTGGCCAAGGACGATGCGCTGGCCAAGAGTTACCTCAACATGGCGCTGACCCGTAATCCGCGTTATTACGAGCGGGCATGGTCGAACCTGAACCGTATCGAAGGTCAGGAGAATGCTGCCGATGCCAAGGGCACCTACGGCGGCAAGCGCGTCAAAGTACAATAACTATTTCCGATGTATGGCCAGTCCGGCGGGCGCCTGACAGGTCGGCATGATTTCCATTCGATTGATATTCACATGCGGCGGCTGGCTGAGGCAGAACAGGATGCAGCGCGCCACGTCCTCACCGGTCAGGGGATCGGTGCCTTCATAGACCTTGTCTGCCGCGGCTTCGTCGCCGAGGCGCACCAGTGAGAATTCCGTCTCGGCCAGTCCCGGCTCCAGATTGGTGACGCGGATGTTGCTGCCCAGCAGGTCGCTGCGCAGGTTGAGCGAGAATTGTTTGACGAAGGCTTTGCTGCCGCCATAGACATTGCCGCCGGGGTAGGGATAATTCCCGGCCATCGAGCCGACATTGAGGATATAGCCACGGTCGCGCGCCAGCATCTCGGGTAGGATGGCGCGGGTCATGTAAATCAGCCCCTTGATATTGGTGTCGATCATCCGTTCCCATTCGTCCATTGGCACGTCCTGCGCCTTGGCGGTGTTGAGGGCGAGCCCGGCATTGTTGACCAGCGCGTCGATTGGTCGCCACGCTTCCGGGATGGACGCTACCGCATCGGCGACGGCGTCATGGTCGCGGATATCGAAGCAGAGCGGCAGCAGGTTTTCCGTGCCCAGTTCTTCTTGCAGTGCATCCAGCCGCTCCTGCCGGCGTCCGGTGGCGATGACCCGCGCACCGTCGGCGACGGCCAGCCGCGCCGTCTCACGCCCAAAGCCGGAGGTGGCGCCAGTCACCAGTATGATCTGCCCGTCGATGGTCATAAATGCCCTGCTGCCTGTAGTTTGTTGAGGTCGATGTAGCTCTGCCCGGTGAGTCGATCCCAGATGGTGTTCCACGGCTTGCCGGTCAGAAACGACCAGTACCATATAATGCAGGCGGCCACTGCGTAGAGGAAATATTTGAGGTCGGTGGTTTGCAAAAATTCCAAGATGGTTTTTTCTCGCGTGAATATGAAGATGAAGATCACTATAACAATGAGCGGGAATCGCGAGAGATAGAAGCTTATTCTTTCATGTTTTTTGTGGCCATTTCGTAATACTTCTTGATTCTGGATATATTCTGAATGTGACAGATTAAGCGTTCCATGATTAATATTGAATGTGCGAATGCGGGCAATAGCCTCACCGGGTGTTATGTTCAATTTTTTCTTCTGTTTGAATAGACCTGCACCAAGTGTGTTTACGTATTCTTTCTCGTCTTTTGTCAGTAGGTTGAATGGTCTTAGTAGATAGTAAGAATGTTTGTATGCCATCATAATTGGATAGTAAATGATGAGTGAGGTAATCACTAATAACACTTTGTTTTTGTAGCCTTCATCAATGTAGAACTTTAGGAGATGGTATGCTGAGAAGAAGAAAACCAACTGACAGCCTGTGTCGATGCAGGCGGCGATGAAGCGTTTGCCGCTGGTCGCCATAA
>JAUIJX010000068.1 GCA_030430795.1 Alphaproteobacteria bacterium
GCGCCAGAATACGCGGCACATCGCTCGTCCAGTTGCCCTTCACCAGATTCGGCGACTGCCTCACAAAGCGGTTGGCTTTCAGGTAAAGCGCGGATAAATCATCCGATTTCACCCCAATCGCATTGGCTTCCACCAGATTCCCGACCAGAGTGACCGCCGCCACATCGGAATACGGATCTTTGATGAAGTTCCGGCTGGCATGCGACGGCATCTCCCGCAGATTGACCGCGTAACCATGCACGCCGGAGTGGCTGTTATTACTGATTTCATTGAAAAATATGCCCACCTCAGCGCTGTTGCGCACCTTAATGCCGGAGCGGTCATTATCGAAGAAGCGGTTACTGGCCACGATCTTGCAGTTACTTTCATAAATTGTCAGCCCGTCCTGATGATTGGCAAAGGACGAATTAGCATAGATCAATGTCCCGGTACTGAGGCGATCGACCATGATTCCGGACCCGTGATTATCAAAGCTGAGATTGCCCAAGATGGTGGAATCATTCACCTCCCGCGAGATAATCAACCCGTGTTTGCGCTCGGTGCCGTACATGGTGTTATACGCCATCGTGAACCAGCGCGAACGGTCGTGCGGGTCAATGCCATAGACGATATTATCGACATATTCATTACCGACGATCACGATATTGTCGGCCTCATAGGAATAAAACCCGAACATCATATTCCGGAAGGAATTATCCACCAGCACCGCTTCCGGTCGGCCAATATGCTCCGGGCGGAATTTCAAAATCGAGGACGGCCCGGCCGAGAAAGTCAGCCCGTAGGATTTACTCTTCTTGTAGCCCAGCCCGGTAAACACCGTATCCGCCATATAACTGCGCGAGCGGCTCCAGGTGGTAATAAACGGGCGATAATGCTTCACCGTTTTGTAATTAGCCAGCTGTGGCTCACCCTTGGCCAGATCCCACGCGGTGATCCTGGTGCCGGTCATAAACAATTTCCCGGCATTGACCAGATACGTACCCTGCTGCGCCGACATGCGGAGTTCTTCGACCTCAGGCCCGGCAATCACCAGCGTGGCTTTCGGATTGACGAATAGCGGGCGATGCAGCGTATACACATTACCGTCACGGCTGATGTAATCGCCCTTGCCGCGCTGGTGCAGGCGGTCATAGAGCATCGGTAGGTCGGCCACCCCGTCACGCAGCACGATAATCTCCGGGATCGCGCTCTGCTGGGCATCTGTGAAGCCCTGCATATCCGCGACATAGACGAATTTACGGTTAAAGCGGTTATATTCGTAATAGAGCGTATCGAGTGAAAAGCGCGTGAATGCCGGTATCGAGCGGTTGATAAATGCCGTATCGAAACCGAGGCGTCGTGCTTCCCGTACTTCAGGAATAGCCACGCCCAGCTTCGACATTTGTGGCTTGCGAGCCAGCACCTCGACCGGGTTATCAATGGCAAACTGGCGAGTCTTTTGTTGATATTCCGCCACGTCGTCATCATCCACCGCATCCACCGGGACCGACGACGGTACCAGTAGCCGGTAATGTTCCTCAGAAATATCATCACGGTCAGTAAGAATGCCGTAAGCATCGGTCAGCACCGCCTGTTTCTCAGCCAGCGCCCGAAAAGTCGATACTCGCAAGGTGTCATCGTCAATACTGCGCACCAACTCCGCCGCTCGCTCCAGCGCATGATGATCCAGCATCACCGGCGCTGCGGTAGCAATGACCTGATGTTTTACTGACGGTTCTTTAATGCCGGCGACCAGTGCCTCGACATCATCCAGTTTATTCTGCCGCGCCAGCCCACGACCCAGTTCTTTTAACACGTCACCGCGCTCATCGGGCGGCAGCATATCTGCCGCTTCCTGCGCGGCGTCTAGCTTACCGATCTCCGCAAGATACACACCTAACAGCGTAATTTCGCGTTTTTTTTTATCGAAATCGACTTCGCCGTCCAACCGCAACCGTGCTGCATTCTCAAACCCGTCCGCTTCCGGCATCCGCTCTGCCTTGGCATGCATACGCGCCAGCGTCAGGTTGGCGGAGACAATCCCGACCCCCGTCTCAAACGTATCCGGCAGCAGATCATCGGACACTGCACCGGAACGCTTGATCTCGACTTCCTGTAGTTTCTGCCGGATATAATCGCGGCTGTCCGGTTTCAATTCCGGGAAATCATCCAGCAGTGCACGAATAGCCTTGGCATCCTTGCGTTTGGCATAGCCACGCGCCAGCGCTTTGATCGCCGGGTCGAACCCATCCGTTACCTCGACATCATAAGACACCAGTAATTCGGATGCCTTCTCTACATCTCCTCCGTCCGCCAGCGCCTTAATCAACGCAAACACGGCCTTGTCGCGCATTTCCGACTGTGCCACCCCTTTCAACAGCCGCTCGGTTATTGCTGGATGGCCGCATGTCGCCGCCACTTTAGCCACACGCAGCACGGTCTTGGCACGGCGAGCATCGTCTTCCACCTGTACCGCCAATGTCTCTGCCTCCTTCAATGCCCGATCCCGTCGCTGCAACATATCTTGCTGATGGAATGCACGGGCCGCCGTCAGCCAGGCCTCGGCAGCATAACGCGGGTCATCGATCTGCGGTGCCAGCATGGCGATACGCCCAATCTCACCCCTTTTCTGAAGATAATCGACCAGTTCTTTGGCCATATCCGCCTGTGTCGGCGTGTGGACAATACCGTAGACCGCCTGCACGGCCAGTTCGCTGGATTGCTGCTTCAGTGCCTGCCGGAACAATTCTTTAAACAGCTTTTGACGTTTGCCTTCCGCAGATAAGGGCACCGTATGCGCCAGTAATATCGCTTGTGGCAAATCATCACTCGCCGCTTCCTGCGCATCGGCAATCAGCAAAGCACTGCGCCGTTTAGCATTTTTCTCTTTCATTGCCGCCAGATAAGATTCATTCCCATCCCGCAACAACCGCATATCAGCATAGTCCTGCGTTGCATTCGCTCGGTGCTGGGCGCTGCTGATCGCGTCCATCGCCTGCTCGGCAATCTCCAGCCCTTTCTCATGCACCAGCACACTACCGTTCTTGATCAGCAGGCCAGTCACGGCAATCGCGTTAGCGCGCGCACTCCTCACCGCACGGTCAGCAATCGCATCGAGCGCCGCCAGCTGCCTCTCCAGAATACGCTGCGCCTGTTCTTTCTTCCGTAATTCCGCGAAACTTCGAGCCGTGCGTATTTCCGCCCAGAACCGTTCATCCGGGTCACTGAATTGTTCGGCCAACTCCAAGGCTTCCGATACCAGCGTGACATCGCGCTCCACACGCGCCCGCTCCAGCAACGCATCGATCATATGCCAGCGTATCTGTGATTCATGAATGCCTTCAGAGGCCAGCTCTGCGGCACCATTTGTTTCCATAACTTTTTTCCATAAATCATAACGCACTGTGATATCGTTATTTTCTATGGCATTTTGATACTGTTGCTCGGCCTCCCCTCCGGCACTCATCGCCACGGTGGAAGCGGTCAGGAGCAGCCCTGACACACAGCCGATGACACCGATATGACGAAGGGAAAAGCGCATTTACTGCGTCGGCGCGTCGCCGCTCCCTGCAAACAGGCGGAACGTATCGAACGTCACTTCCACCGGCTCACCAATCAGGGATTTAGGAAGGGATTCATCGGGCTCAATAATCACCAGCGTGAGATTCTTCGCTTCATTACCCGCATCAATCGAGCTGATGCGCCCTTTCACGTAGCGGTCATAGCCGTGGAAAGACAGCAATGCTTCCTGACCACGCGCCAGCGACACCGCCTTATCGAACGGCACATAGGCGGTGATATACGGCTCCGCATCCACCGACAGCATCTTGATCGCCGGTTTGGCCGTCGATGTCCGCGCGTAGTTATCTTCCAGACGCTCACGCACGATACAGTTACACGGGCTATCCACGCTCACCATATTGCCTTTGTCGGTTTCTACCATCAGCAGCGGATCACCGGTTTTCACCTTAGTTCCCGGCTTGAGCGGCTGATAAAACAGCTTACCCGCCACCGGCGCTTCCACCGTGATACTCTCCGTCATCACCGATGCCGATGATGCTCGCGTGACGTAGCTACGCTCATAAATCCCTGTAATCACGTAGCCCAGCAGCAGCAGGAAAACCATCAGGGTCGCCCCAAGGCCAATAACCCGCCGGAGCTTACGCTTCGTTTGCTCAAAGGCACTCTCCCCTTCATCCCGCTTCGGCAGTGACCGCGCCGTGGTCTGGTTATTCCGCCCGACCACATCGATAAAATCACCGGCACTCACGACTTCACCACTAATATAGGCGCTCACCAGATACTGCAGCAGCGACGTCTGGCGTTCACCCAGATTGGTAAACCGGCAGCCCACCCGGCGATTATCGGCATTGATATTCCGCACTTCCAGATCGATCGGCACCGTCAGCCCAAATTCCGGGAATGGAAAACGCAACGTACCCTGCAAATGCTGACCAATACTGACCGTGGAATTGCCGCTTCCCAGCGAATCGTCCGGCCAGTGCAGCGCAATCCCGCTATGCGACCAGTCATCGGCATTATAAACCGTATCTCCGATTTCCACCTCGATGGGCAGCTGCAACCGCACATGCTGCCGCTGTGTTTCCGCTTCATGAACTATCTGTGTTGATCCCGACATAGCTACCCTAGTAATTTATAGTGCCAGAACGCAAGTTCCGGCGGTTCAATAATATTGGTGATTGTTGCCAGCACTGCAAGAAATAATGTCAGTGCAAACGCATGCATGAAGGACGATCCATACGCCGCCATGCGCTGTTTGAAAAATGACTGCCCGCGCCTGAGCACCGTATTCTGACGTGTCCATTTTTGCTTATCGAGCCGGAACAGCACCACCGTCTTCACGAAAGACCCGACAATCTGATTATAATACAGCAGGAAAGGATAGAACGCCGACACGCTCGGCCGCGCCGCCAGCAGACTCAGCGTCAGGATGTAGCGTGTAAACGCCACCCACCAGAGATAATAGAGGAAGGCTACCGGCGTGATCGCCACAGAGGCCAGAATCGCCGCGAAAAATCCGGTCAGCGCCGTCCACATCGACAAACGCTGATCAATCGTACTGATCCACGGGAACCAGTTCAGCGCCTTCGGCCCCAATGCCGCCGCGCGCCCGTTGGTACGCAGCATATTGCCGAACCAGCGCTGCATCAGCACCAGCGAACTGCGAAGGAAGCTCTCATTGGGCGGCGTCTCAATGGTGATCACCTCCACATCCGGCACGTAGATCATGGGATAGGCATGCAACACCATATGATACCAGGAGGATTTATCGTCTCCTGTCAGGAACTTAAACCGCCCCAACCGCCAGTGGTCTACCCAGTCCAGTTCCACCCGCTCGATAAATTCCGGGCTGGTAATCACATCGGTGCGGAACATCGACATCCGCCCGGTCAGCGTCAGCACCCGCCGCGACAGACTCACCGACGACATATAGATATGCCGCTGGGCAAAGCGCATATTATACCACTCGCGGAAAATCCATTTCCCTTCCACTTCGCACGATTCATCGGTGGTCAGCGCCCCGAGATCCGGCATCACCGAGAACATGCAGGCACAGCGTGCAATGCTATCCGGCGTCAGCATGCTGTCTCCGTCGATCACTGCCGTCACCGATCCGGCAGCCGGGGATTGCTTGGAGATAGCACGGAAGCCGCAGGCCAGCGCATCGCGTTTGCCCGTCCCGGCAATCCGCACAAAAATCAACCGGATATGCTCCGGCGGCTCCAGCATTTCGAACATCTGCTTGATAAAGGCCTGATCTGCGCGCTCCACCACCGATGCCACAATCGTCGTCGGGCGGTCATAGCGAATCGCCTCACGCATCACAGAGAGATACACGCGGCGGGTTGTCTCTGACCCGATACGAAAACTCGTCACCAGCAGATACATATGCGGCGGCAGCGCCTCATCCCCAAGCCGCTCAGCCTCGGCACGCCATTTGGGAAAGGTGATGTAGCGGTAGATATGAAAACGAACCCAGTTAATCAGCCCCCACGTGTAGCGCCAGATCGCGATAAACCCGATCACAAAAATGAATTGCGAGGCCTGCGGATCCCACATTACCGGCGGCAACATCAACCCCGCCGCCGCCAGCGCCGTGATGTAATAGAGATGTCCTGCCAGAACCTGCATCTGTCCCATATCGGAAAAAATTAACGAAGTAACGGTTCGTACCTGCGGATACGTATCTTGTAAAGGGTTAAAAAACGTGCATATTGATGTCCAACGACACAAACATAACAAAAAGGAAACATTGTGGCTCTGCAACGCTCGCTGCTGATCGCAGCTTCCCTCATCGCTTTGACCGCCTGCAACAACAAGTTTACGCTGGTGGAAAAGACCGGCGGCACTGAACTGAATCAGGCGCTGGCACTGCAGGAACGCGGTCAGTCGGAACAGGCGCTCGACCTGTTTCAGCAAGCCGCCCGCAGCCCTTATGACGATGTCCGCGCCCGTGCGCTGACCGAAATCGCCGACTACCGCCCACGCAAACGCATCGCCCTGCTGCAGGAAGCGCATGAGCTGGGCTATGAAGGCGCCACCCTCAGACTGGCCAATGCCTATCGCGATGGTAGCGGCGTCACCCGCGACCTGAAAAAAGCCGCCATGCTCTATGCCTCCATCAAACGCAAATCATCCCGCGCTGCCGCTGAACTGGCGCGCCTGAAGGACGAACACCCGGAACTGGCAACCATCGCCGGGCAAGACAGCGAAGGCCCCGGCGCGCTGGAATGGTTGCTGCGTGACGCCAAGCGCGGCGATGATGACGCCATGCTCAACCTCGCGCGGATGTATCGTGATGGCAGCGGCATGGAGAAAGACACCAAACTGGCCGAGCAATGGTATCGCCGCGCCATCGACAAAGGCAATGAGAATGCCGCCATCGAACTGGCGACGCTATGGCTGGAGCCGGACAATGCCCGCCCGGATGCCGATGCCGAATTACTGCTCAAACAAGTGATCGCCAAAGGCAACAGCCGCGCCATGCTGGAACTGGCGCGCTGGTATGAGCGCTCCGGACAGCGCGAACTGGCAGGCCCGCTCTATGCCAAAGCCGCCGCCAAGGGTAACTACGCCGCCCAGACGGCGCTGGCGGTGGATACGCTGGAAGGTCGCCGCTTTGCCCCCGGCGAATCGCATCGGGAAGCCATCACCACGTTGCGCAAAACGGCATCAATGGGTGACAGCGAAGCACTCTACGAACTGGGCAAAGCCTATCGTTATGGCCGCGGCGTCCCTGCCAACGCCAGCACCGCCTTTCAGTATTTCACCGATGCCGCTGCCGCCGGGTCATCCTCCGCCAAGGCCGAACTCGCCAGCGCTTACATGAACGGGCGCGGTACCGCACTCAATCAACGTAAAGCCGTCGAACTTTATAAAGACGCCGCCAATGCCGGCAGCACCAACGCCCTCGTCGGCCTCGGCAATGCCTATGCCCGCGGGCTGGGCGTTCCGGCCAATGCTGCCGAAGCCTTCCGTTATTACATGCAGGCGGCCGAGCTTGGATCGACCACGGCTTACCGCCGCGTCGCCGAAGCCTACGCCAACGGAAACGGCGTTGCCGCCAGCCAGTCCGAAGCCGCGCGCTGGATGGAAAAAGCCGCGCAGGAAGGCAGCCGTAGCAGCATGGAATACATGGCCTATGCCTATCTGGGTGGCAAAGGAGTCGGCAAATCACAGGAACGTGCTTTCCATTGGTTCAAACGCGCCGCCGAAGACGGCTCCGAGCGCGCTATGGCCGAACTGGCAGCTTCTTATGAGAACGGCTGGGGCACATCGAAGGACAGCGGCAAAGCCAGCGAATGGTATGCGAAGGTCGACCAGCTTAACCCGCGCCGCGTCATCGCACTCGCCAACGAATACACCAGCGGCAGCAACGGCACTGTCTCGCATGAACGCGCCTTCCCGCTCTACCGCCACGCCGCATTGCAGGGCGACAAGAAAGCGATCAAACAGGTAGCCACTGCTTACCGTACCGGCCAGGGCACGAAGATCAACCTGCAGGAAGCCGCACAATGGGAATCCAAACTGCCAAAGAAAAAGAAAAGCGGCGCCAGCACCCCACCACCCAACGCTGATTTCGTCAAAGCCGAATCGCTGGTACAGCAGGGACGCACCAAGGAAGCCATTGAATGGTATCGCAAAGCCGCCAAAAACGGTGACGGTGAATCGATGGTCCGACTGGCGCAGGCCTACGGCATCGGCAACGGCGTCGACATGGACGTCACCGAATCCTTCAAATGGTTCAAACAAGCTGCGCAGGCTGGCCATCCGGAAGGACAATACCAACTGGGTCTGAGCTACGCACAGGGCTACGGCACCAGCAAAGATGTGAATCAGGCACGCGAATGGTTAAGCAAAGCGGAAAAGAATGGCTACCCACTCGCCGGAGACATGCTGCAAAACCTGCCACAATGACGTAAACGCCACACACGTATAAATAAAATGCGCGCATAAGAAATTATTAACGACTCAGCGCTATACAAGAACGTGACGTAGATTATTCTAGAGGGAACATAAAGTGATACGACTGATGAACCATACGCTACTGATTGTGTCTGCACTGGCAACCGGACTGGTTGCCGTTGCACCGGTTCATGCTGAAACAGCCATCGAAGACGAGGGCATCCCTCGCCTGCCGGAGATTATCGAAACACGCCAGGCATCCACCGAAGCCGCATTGCTCAGCCTGACCGTCGGCGGCTCCGCCGGGATGACCTATATCGACAACATCTTCCGTTCCCCGACCAACGAAGAAAGCGATCTGGTCGCCGTCTTTGCGCCGGGCTTCGCCATCCGCTCAGACTTTGACGATCACGAATTCAAATTCGCGGCCAAAGTGGAAAAAGGCCGCTACATCTCGAACTCGGAAAACGACTATCTCGATTTCGACGCCCGCACCGAAGGGCGCTACCACC
>JAUIJX010000069.1 GCA_030430795.1 Alphaproteobacteria bacterium
CACAGTTCTTACGAGGGTGCTGTTCATTCGAGGACCTGGAGAGAACACAGCAGGCCGACGAGTGGGCAAGCAGGGTCAGCCGCCACCTTCCACGGATCTCAGTACTGCAGCGCGAGAGCTTCGCCATTGCCGGATTACTGCGTCGCGATAATGCCAACAGCGTCGATAAAGTGCCAGGGCTAGGTGAACTGCCGGTGCTAGGCGCGCTGTTCCGTTCGACGGAATACCGTCAGGAGCAGACCGAGTTGGTGATTATCGTGACGCCGTATCTGGTGAAAGGTGTGTCCGATACCGAGCTGGCGACGCCGCTCGATAAATATACCCCTGCGACTGACCTGGAACGCCTGATGCTGGGTAAGCTCTATCACGAAGAGCCGTTTGACGACAAACAGGAAGGCATCGAGGAACAGGTCAGTCAATTCCGTGTCAACAAGCCGCGCCTGCATGGCCCTAACGGATTCCTGATGCGCTAGGTTGTTAGAGAGGAGAACATATCATGAAACATTTTATCTTAGCTGTGTTACCGATCTTTCTGCTGGCGGCCTGTGCGGATTACACGCCGACGCCAAAGAAGCCGGTGAATATTAAAGAAGACGTGCATGTGCTGGCGATCGATCCGCTGACGCAATCCGTGTCCGACGATGCGTGGTGGAACCTGCAGACGGATATCGCGAAGCTGACGGTGGAGTATATGACCAAGGTGGAGATTGAAACCAACGCTCCGGCTTTTCATGAAACCGAGGGCTATAAGCAGCTTTACTGGATCTTCTATGATATCGGGTTTGATAAGGACAAGGTGGTGTATCGCTATACACCGATGGATGGTGATTCCATCGTGGAGGTGCGTGTGCATCACAAGGTAGTGGGCGCACCAGCGGCATGTCCGGACTGGCGTCATAGTGCCATCGTCAATCATGATAACAGCGTGATGAGTAATCACGGCTGTGCGACGGCAACCAACGTGTCACTGATGGTGGCGGATAAGAACGACCTGCTGAAAGGGCAGAGTGATCCGCGTGCGGTCACTGATACGGCAGTGCGCGCGGTCGAGCGCTATTACAGTGGCGAAGTGCAGGTTGATGTTGACAACAAGCAGACCTCGGCGCGGGAGGACTAGCCTATGGTCAGCGGGCCTTCCCTCGCATCTGTCAAAACACCTGAGTTTCTGGCGTTTGTCAGCGAACCGGCCAGCCTGAAGGCGGCGGAGGAGTTGGCGAATGACAAAGGCTGGGGCGGTGATGCCGTGCGGCGCGGCAATGTCGCCGATGCGATCAGCTATCTGGGTGAGCATCCATGTCCGTCCTTCCTACTGGTGGAAATTCCCACCGCAGAGGAAGCACCGGACCTGCTGGATCGTCTGGCGGATGTGTGCAATCCCAATGTAAAGGTGATCGTCACCAGCAAAGTGGATGAGTTCAGCTTTTATTCCTGGTTGATGGAGATCGGGATTCATCATTATCTGCTGCAGCCGTTCAGCAAGGAAGCGCTGGATGTGGCGCTGATGAAGAATGTGCGGAAGGAACAGGCGGCTGACGCGGAGGATCGGCAAGGGGAGGTGATTGCCTGCGTCGGTACGCGCGGTGGGGTGGGGGCGACGACGTTTGCCTGCAACCTCGCCTATCTGCTGGCCAAGACACATAACGCCAATACTGCGCTGCTGGATGCCGATGCTTATTTCGGCTCGGCGGCGATGCTGTTCGATCTGCAGCCGGGGCACGGGCTGCGTGATGCGCTTGATAAGCCGGATCGGGTGGACGGGTTGTTCCTCGACCGGGTGATGGTGTCGTATCACGATAAACTGCATGTGCTGAGTGCTGAGGAATCTTTCACGGAATCGGTCGGCTGCGCAGCGCAGGCGGCGGAGGTGCTCTTGAAACAGCTGCGCCAGCATTATGAGTATGTGGTGGTGGATGTACCACGCACGATCACACCGTTTACCCGTACGATCGTGGAGCAGGCCGACCGGGTGATTATGGTTACCGATATGAGTCTGTTGGGGCTGCGCGATTCACTGCGTTATGACGATCTGATCCGCAAGGAGATGCGTAAGCAGGACATCATCACGGTAGCCAGCAAGGTCGGTGCGTCACCGAAGCATGAGATCAAGATCAAGGATTTCGAGAAGCATTATGGCCATAAGATCGATGTACAGGTGCCGCATATCGCTGAGGCGCTGACGGCGGCGGCCAGTGGCGAATTGCTGGTGGATAATCATAAACTCAACGGACAGCTAAACGGCTATAAGCACATGGCGGCGAGTATCTGCGGCGGCGAGGAAGAGGATGATGCGGATGTGCCGGTGATGGCGAAGAGCAAGCTGCTGTCTAAACTCTGGAAAGGAGCGCACTGATGTTCGGGCGTCGTGGTGATGAGCAGCCGCGTGCATCGATGCCGATGCCGGAACTGGTTGCGGAGAATGAAGAGGCCGTGGTTGCTGCTGCCCCGGCAATGGAGGTGGATGACGACGAGAACACATCTGATGTGGTGGCCACCTATCATGCGACCGAGCAGGAAGACACGGTGCCGCTGACCAGCGAGATGAAAAAGGTCAAGGAAGAGGTCTATCTCGCCTTAATGGAGCAGATTGACCTGCAGACCGCCTCGCAGTTAGAGAAAAAAGAATTAGAAAAGCAAATCACCGATCTGATTGGCGAAATCGTGGTTGAGAAAAAGCTGGTGCTGAACCAGCGCGAACTGAAGATGATCGCGAATCAGATCGTTGACGACATGCTGGGGCTGGGGCCGCTGGAGCCGTTGCTGAAAGACGAGGCGGTGACGGATATCATGGTCAATGGCCCAAATCAGGTTTATGTGGAACGCAAAGGGAAGCTTGAGCTGACCGATGTTACCTTTCGTGACGATGCGCATGTGATGAATATCGCGCAGCGCATTGTGACGGCAGTCGGCCGGCGGGTGGACGAAACCAATCCTGTCTGTGACGCCCGTCTGGCCGACGGTAGCCGCGTGAACGTGATTGCGCAGCCGCTGTCACTGAAAGGGTGCAGTATTTCAATCCGGAAGTTTGCCAAGAAGAAGATCACACTGGATGTGATGACCCGGCAGAACAATATCTCGGAGAATCTCTGTAAGGTATTGAAGATTGCGGCGGCGTCGCGGCTGAATATCATCATCTCCGGCGGTACGGGCTCGGGGAAGACGACATTGCTGAATGCGCTGTCGCGTCTGATCGATCACGGTGAGCGTATCGTGACCATCGAGGATGCCGCCGAGTTGCAATTGCAGCAGCCGCATGTGGTGACGCTGGAGACACGCCCGGCCAATCTGGAAGGGCATGGCGAGATCAATATGCGTGATCTGGTGAAGAACTCGCTGCGTATGCGCCCGGATCGTATCATCCTCGGTGAGGTGCGCGGGGCGGAAGCGCTCGATATGTTGCAGGCGATGAATACCGGTCACGACGGGTCACTCGGTACCTTGCACGCTAATAACCCGCGTGAGGCACTGACGCGTCTGGAGAATATGGTGAATATGGCGGGCTACAAGCTGCCGAGCCATGTGGTGCGGCACCAGATTGCCAGCGCGGTACAATTGATTGTGCAGATTCAACGTATGCGTGACGGGATGCGCCGGGTGACGCATGTGACGGAAGTGGTCGGCATGGAGGGGGATGTGATTGTGACGCAGGACCTCTTCACGTTCGACTTTCAGGGTGAGGGTGAGGACGGCTTGCTTATCGGTGAGTTTAAACCAACCGGGCTACGGCCTAACTTTACCAAACAGGCCGCGTATTTCGGTTTGGATAAAGCATTACTGGAGTGTATCTGATGTCGGAAGAAACCATACTGGATATGATGCTGTACGGGGTTGCGATTCTGTTTATGGCGGTGGTGGCGTTGTTGATGAATGCCAATGGCAGTAATAAGAAAATCAATGAGCGTGTGAAGCGTGTCAGCGGCAAAAATCAAACGCAGGCGGCGTTGATGCAAAAGGAAATGAGCCTGCGGCGGAAGAAGCAGGAATCCTCATTGCGTTTTATGCAGGCGGGGATTATGACGCGGCTGGCCTATCGTATTGAGCTGGCAGGGCTTGGCATTTCTGTTGAGAAATACCTGATGATCTGTGCCGGGGCGATGTTGCTGCTGATGGGTGTGCTGGCGGCGGTGCTGGGATGGGATCCGCTGGTGTCGGCGCTGATGGCGTTTACGCTGGGCGTCGGTTTGCCGCATATGTTCGTGTCTTTCAAGCTGGCGCAGCACCGGAAGAAGTTCCTGCTGCTGTTCCCGGACGGGATTGATTTGATTGTGCGTGGGTTGCGTGCCGGTCTGCCGGTGGCGGAATCGATGAAGACCGTATCGCAGGAAATCAGTGCACCGGTGGGGCCGGTGTTTGGCGATGTATGCGATCAGGTGGCGCTGGGTGTGCCGCTCGAGCATGCATTGATGGAAATGGCGCGACGCCTGCAGATTACCGAGTTTAACTTCTTTATCATCAGTGTGATTCTGCAGAGTGAGACGGGTGGTAATCTCGGGGAGATTCTCAACAACCTGTCGGAAGTATTGCGGCAGCGTCATGTGATGAAACTGAAGATCAAGGCATTGTCATCGGAAGCGAAGGCATCGGCAATTATCGTCGGATCACTGCCGTTTGTGGTGTTCGTGGCGCTGCAGATGATGTCGCCGGATTATCTGATTCCGTTGTTTGATGATGTGCGGGGTAATATGGCTGGGATCGGGGCGTTAGCGAGTCTCGGTATCGGTGTATTTATCATGACGCAAATGACGAAGTTCGAGATTTAACTATGGCTACTAAACTGCATATCAACGATCTGTTGCCCGCCGGGATGGCACCGGACGATGTCTATGTGATGATGGCGGCGGCAGCGGCGTTCATGGTGGTATGGGCGATTGGTGACAGCGTGGTGCAGCGTGACAAGTTGCAGCCGAAACTGAAACTGATTCAGGAGCGGCGTGAGCAGCTCAAGCGCGAGTATATAGCTTCACCGAAACGTAAGAAGCATGATGCTCCGCCGGACTGGATGAAGATGACGGTAGATCGTTTTAAGCTACTCAAAGACGGTCAGGTCTCCAAATTAAACCGTGTGCTGATTCAGGCAGGTTATCGTTCCAAGGATGCAGTTGTAGTCTATGCGTTCAGCAAGCTGGTGCTGCCGTTTGTCGGGCTGGCGCTGGGTGTGCTGCTGGCGGATATTACCTGGAGTGATCCGTTTGCTACCGATGATCTGTGGAAGTGGATGGTGGTGCTGTTGACAGGGTATGCCGGGGCGCGGCTGCCGGATGTGTTGTTGCATAATCAGCGGCAAAAACGTTATGCCGCAGTGCGTAAAGCGTTGTCGGATACGCTTGATTTGATGATGATTTGTGCGGAGGCGGGTTTGAGTCTGGCGGCGTCGCTGGATCGTGTCTCGCGTGAGCTGGGGCAGGCCTATCCGGAGATGGCGGAAGAACTTAGCATGACATCGGTGGAGCTGGGTTTTCTGCCGGAGCGCAACATTGCATTGAAGCATCTGGCGGAGCGGGTCGATATTCAGGAAGTGCGCGGGATCGTTAATGTGTTGCTGCAGACGGAAAAATATGGGACACCAATCGGTAAAGCACTGCGGGTGCTGTCCAAGGAATTTCGTACCGAACGCATGCTACGCGCGGAGCAGAAAGCGGCACGCTTGCCAGCACTGATGACGGTGCCGATGATTGTGTTCATCCTGCCGACATTGTTCGTGGTGGTGATGACTCCGGCAGTGCTTGGGATCATGGATAATCTATAGTGTTTGCCCCTGCACGCGCCTACTGCGCTTAGCAACCCGCTGCGCCAGCGCTAGCGCGGCGAGTGGGCGGAGCTCAAGGCTGGCTCGGCCTGCTTGCCTCGCATGGAACATAATGCGAGGTCAGAGGCAAAAGCCCCGTCATCTGGCTAAATACTCGCGGGCGATGATTTTGCCTTCCTCGACGGCAGGCTGGTCGAAAGCATTCACGCCGATCAATTCCGCTGCCAGCATGGTTTCCAGCATGAAATGCATCAGCAGGGCGCCGAGCGTTTCTTCATCCAGTTGCGCCAGTTTGATCTCACGCAGCGGCAGGCCGTGTTTCTTCATCGTCTCCAGCGTACCGTGCTGCAGCGATTGCATCACCGTGCCGATCTGATGGCCGGTGAGATAGTGCATCGCTTCCGGGACATCACCTTCAATGGTCGCGCCGCTGCCTGCGTGATCGAGCGTGATGAGGGTGAAGCTTTTATCTTTCGGGCCGTCGAGATAGAGCTGTAGCTGGCTGTGCTGATCGATGGCGCCGAGGGCGCGCACCAATGTGCTGCCGTGGCCGCCTTTGCCGAGGCTTTCCGCCCAGAGCTGCTGGTGCCATGCGGCCAGTGGGGCGAGGCGGTCGCAATAGGGCATCATGACGCTGATTGGTTTGCTTTGCATCAGGCTGGTTTGCATGACGGCACCCTGACAGGCAGGGGCATCATTGCCGGCCAGCGTTTCTGCCAATGTGGCAGCGGCACCTTTGCGCAGCGCGCGGATATCGATACCGGCGATGGCGGCGGGCAGCAGGCCGACATTGGAGAGCACGGAATAACGTCCGCCGATATTGGCATCGTGATCGAGGACAGGGCAGCTCAGCTTTTCCGCCATCTGGCGGAGAGGGCGGTCGCCCGGCATGGTGATGAAGTGGCAGTGTTTCGGCAGGGCGTCAGCGCCCAGCGCATCGGTCATGGCCCTGAGGCAGATCATGGCGGTGCTGAGTGGTTCGACAGTGCTGCCGGATTTGCTGACGATCAGCATGGCGGTGCTGGCCCAGTCGGCGTGGCTCAGCAGATCGGAGACGGTGTGCGGGTCGGGGTTCTCCAGAAAGCGGATCGTGATGTCGTCATGGGTGAATTCGGATTGTTTGAGGGATACCAGCACTTTGGCGCCGAGGCTGGAGCCGCCGGTGCCGATCACCAATACATATTTGAAGCGCTGGCGGATATCGGTGGCCAAGGCCTCGATCTCGTCCAGATCATCGGTCTCGGTGAGCAGGTTCAGCAGGGGCAGGGTATTCTCCTGCTGCCACGCGGTCAGTTGCTCGCGCGCTTTGGTAAGCTTCGCTTCCCAGCTCTTATACTCTCCGAGTGCTGGAACGGCGCTGAATTCCTGATGATAACGTGGCATGTACTTCCCTCATACTGATGTCACTGCCGGGTTGGCCCGGTTCTTAGGCGCTCAGTGTAATGCCATCCTCTAGAATAGCAAGCACGAGGTCGCTGCGCAGGGTATTGGCTTGCGCGGCGATAGAGGTACTCATTTCGTTTTGTACCAGTTGGGAAGCGAATTCGGTGGATGTCACGGCGATATTGGTATCGCTGGTGGCGGCTCTGGCGGCCATTTGCTCGCGTATGGCCTCGCTGTTGGCGCTGTGCAGCGTATCGACGCTGGATTGCAATGCGCCTGTTTTGGCGCGTTCTGCAGTGACCACATTGAGCGCCAGCCGAACGGCGTTAAAGGCAGCCTCGGCGGCGTCCTGCGTCAGGATGTTGACGTTTACATCGGCAAACAGGTGCTCGACGGTGACGTTTGGCAGCACGATCTCGATATATTGCTCGGATTCTTCCCGGACCTGGAAGGTGACGTTTTCTTCAGCGATGTCGAAGCGTTTCAGGGTGAGCGTGCCGTCACTGAATTGCAGGCGTTCGACGTCGCGGATGAGGTCGGAGCCGTCATTCTGCCCGGCGGTTTTATCGGTGACGCGGTAGACGCCTTCGCTGATTTTCTGGATGGAGTAATTGGAGCGTTTGCCGGAGAAGACTGCGGTGTCGATGCCGGTGCCGCCATCGATGGTGTCGTTACCCAGCCCGCCGGTGATGGTGTCATTGCCGTCGCCGCCATTCAGGACATCGTTGCCGCCGAAATAACCGACGCGGCGGGCAATCAGGTAATTCTGCAATTGCTCATTTTGTGCATCGGTCAGTGCGGTGTCGTAGATCAGTAATTCGCCGATTTCACCGCGGAAGATGTAGCCATCGCCAGCGACACCACCAGTGTCGGTGAAGTAGGTGCCGCCGTGGCTAGCGCCAATGCCGATTTCGCCCGAGTGAGAAAGTTGGGCGACATTGGCGTTGAGTTGTCCGAACTGTTCCTTGTTGAGGTAGCCGGTAAAGGTCTGGGTGACGCTGCTGTCGAATACGAAGCCGACATCATAGGCGGTGTTCTCTTCGATTTCGGTAGAGAGAAGATAGTTGAAAGTGCCGCCGCCACCTTGCCAAGCCGCAACATACACCTGTCCCTGATCGATATAGATGCTGAAACCGTTGGTGCCGCCGCCTTCTTCGTAGAGCACCTGACGGGTGGTGACGTCGTCACTGGTCTCAAAGGTCATGTAGATGCTGCGCTGCGCCTGTCCGTTATTGTTGATGTCGTTGGAGTTCGGGATACGCAGGAAGCTGGCGCCGTCGAAGGTCAGGGAGTTGACGCCGTTGATGGTGTCAGTGCCGGAAAGCACGGCGCCGGTGTCATTCTGTGCATTGTTGCCGGTGCCGCCATTGTCGGTAATCAAGGTGACATTGCCGGGATGGGTGGTGATATTACCAGTGGAAGAGGCATCGATGTAGGATACCAGCCCTTCGCTGACCAGCTTGCCTTCGGTCGGGCCGATATCGGTGACGATGTCATCGCCAGCGCCGCCGCTGATAGTATCGTTGCCGTAGGAGCCGGTGATGGTGTCGTCGTAATTGCCGCCGATGAGTCCGTTGACGCCGGTGAGGACGTCCTGCCCGGAGCCGGTCGCTTCGCCGGTGACGAGGTCTACTTCCACGCCGC
>JAUIJX010000070.1 GCA_030430795.1 Alphaproteobacteria bacterium
GAATACCATTGGTGCTAACGGTGTAAACGATGCGTTCAACGCAGCGTTTGAAACCGTAGCCAACGGTACCAGCTTTACCTACAACCTGTTCGGTGGTGATGATCTGGGTATCGGTGCTGGTGATACTCTGGGCGTTGGCGTGATTGGCGACAATCTGCTGACTGACCAGACCCAGCTGAAATCCGAAGTATCCATCATCTTCCCGGATATTGCTGACGGTGATCTGCTGACCACGGCTAACTTCGGCCAGAACCCGCCTGTACAGTTCTCTGTAGGTGGTGTTACCTTCTTCTTCACGGAACTGGGTAATGCTCCGACGGAAGCACAAGTGGGTGACACGCTCGAAGATACGCTGGATAGTATGGTTGCTACGTTCAACGACTATGCAGGTTCTCAGGAAAATAATTACATCCTGAACCAGCTGGAAGCTGTACGTGAAGGCAACGCTATTACCTTCCGTAGTAGAGACGTGGGTACTGTAGTTGATAGCGCGGGTGCTATCGCAACGATCAGCTACGGTAACGGTGCTAACCCGACAGTAACTGGTTCTTCCATCACCAACGCTACCGCTGGTGTTGCGAACCTGAACACGGGTCAAACCGGTGGTGTAACCACAGCTGGTGTTACCAATAGTGCATTTGTCGGTCAGATTACCGGCTTCACCGCTACGTACGGTGGAACCGCTAACACCATCGACATCAATGTAACGGTTGGTGAGTTCAGTTATGTTGCACAAAACGTTACCACGAACCCGACGGGTGCTAACCAGACGGTGAGATTCTCCTCACAAGATGGTGGCGGTTACTTCGACATTCAGATGGCGTCTAACAACGGTGAAACCGTTAGCACGCAAGCTCAAGCCGATGTATTCGCACAGCGCCTGAACGCAGCGTTCGAAAGTCTCTCATTCTACCAGAATCGTGAGATTTCTAGCTTCACGGGTAGTGCACCAATCATCACGGAAGGTCAAGTGACCGGTACGCTGATTGGCACCTCTTTCGAACTGCAAACCACGGACTTCAGCGATGTAAACATTGATTACATCCGCGTGAATGCACCGCAGGGTAGCAGTGAGAATGGCTCTATCACCATCTCCATTGACGGTGAAGAGTACACCACGGTGAACAACATTGGTGACCAACTGGGCGCTAACGCTGTTATCGAGTTCACGAACGAACTGGATGCCAGCAAAGTATTAACCTTTAACACAGGCGACATTGCCATCGAATTCGACACGGATGCAAAAGCTGCTGCGCTTCAGGAAGCGCTGGAGAGTGCATTTGGTGTGGGTGATGGCTCTGCTCAGCTGAATTTCCAGGTTGGTACGACCACGTCTGACACCTTACAGGTTGGGTTGAACAACGTTTCTACCCTGAAACTGTACGGTGGTCTGCAACTGGACGTACTGACAGCTGAAAATGCAGCTATCGCAAGTGACCAACTCGATATCGCTATCGACATCGTCACCAGCGTACGGGCAGAAGTAGGTGCTCTGCAATCTCGCTTCGATTTCGCATCAGCGAACGTGGAAAGCTCCATCCAGAACCAGGATGCAGCACGCGGCGTTCTGCTCGATACGGATATCGCTGCAGAGTCTACGCAGTTCGCCACGGCTCAGGTACAGCTTCAGGCCGGTATCGCGGTACTGGCTCAGGCTAACCTGCTGCCTCAGAACCTGCTGAAACTGATCGGATAATTATCCGGTTAATGGAAGTCGGGGGCGCAGGAGTGCCCCCGACATTCCAAGGGAATAACAACGGAGGAACGTAGGAGCACAACATGGAAATCGGAGCATTAACTCAGAATACTTCGCTTGGATTGCCATCTGTTCCCAACAAAGGCAGTGATTTCCCGGCACAGAAGTCAAATGTAGACAACGTACCGGTCAAGATTCCTGCTGTGGAAAAAGTGGACATCAAAGCGGCGGAAGAAAAACGTATGGGCGCGATCAAGGAAGCGATTCAGAGATCAAAGGATCTTTTCGCCATCAGTGATACGAGCTTCACCATCTTCAAAGACGCAAAAGGCCAGTTTATCACACGATTTACGAGCCTGCGCGACGGATCGGTGACGTATTTTCCGGAGCCACAACTGGTAAAACGGCTGGAAGAAGCCGGGTTTGACACCAGTACTATAACAGTGAATGCGTAAACGGAAGATTTACGCTATTATATATAAGAAATAGGATCGTACTATGGTTACGCAAATTACGCTTGGCAATATCTTCTCGCAGGGAGATAAAACAATCCTGACGGGAGGAAACACGGGGCTCGATATCGAATCCCTGATAGGAAGCCTGTCTGAAGCAAAACGCCAACCGGCAGTGATACTGGAGCAACGCATTGAACAGAATGCGACCATCTCCTCTTCCCTGTCCGAGATGCGTCAGTTACTGGACGGCTTCAGAGATGCCGCCAACTTCTTACGTAATCCACCGGGCGTACAAAACGATGCGGACAATATTTTCCAGTATCGTTCGTCCGACGTCGCATCTGACTCTGCCATCCCGGGAAGCAATTTCCTGAGCGTCACGGCAGAACCGGGCGCAAGTATTGCAGAGTACGAAATTGAAATCACCCGCCTTGCAACGCGGAATATCTACACCACGGACACCTTCGCGGTGGCCGATGCCAACACCTCCATCGTCGATGGTGGTGGCCCGCTTAACTCTGGCACACTAACGCTGGGCGCCGCAGCAGTAGGCATCACGCTGGATCCGAACGACACATTGAATCAGGTGGTCTCTAAGATCAACGCCGTCAGCGACCAAAGCGGCGTCGAAGCCACGGCCATTAAAGTATCCGACGGAAACTACCGCCTGTCATTCAAGACATCAGATACCGGTGACGCAGCGAACTATGACATCAACGCACTTAACCCGGGCGTATTCAACGTGGGCTTCGCTGTCTCGCAAACGGCGGTGGATTCCGAGATTGAATTTGATGGCACGACCATCAACCGCTCATCCAACAGCATTGATGATATCGTTGACGGCCTCACCTTCAACCTGCTGCAGGAAACGGCGGGTACGGTGCTGGACGTCACCATCGAAGCAGATACCGAACTGGCCAAGCAGGGGATATTGAATTTCATTGATTCCTATAACGCTTTCCGTCTGTTTACGTCACGTCAGTCTGAAATTGGCACCAATGGCCAGCCACTTGAAACGGCAGTACTGGTGAACAGCACGGCCATGCGTCAGTCATTGAGCCGCGTGAATGCGGAAATGGCGCGTATCGTCGACGGCATTACCGGCGGTGATCCTTCCCGTCTGGCAGACATTGGCATCACCTATAGCGACTTCCCGGGCGACGAAGAAACGCCGTTTACCCGGAACATCCTGACACTGGACGAAGATAAGCTAGACTCTGCCCTCGCCACAAATTTTGAAGGCGTGCGCGATGTCTTCGAATTCAACTTCACCTCGGATAACCCGGACCTGCAGGTATTCTCCCGCACTAACGGGCTCGATGTGTCGGAATTCTCACTGAATATCGACCAGACCAACCAGATTTTCCAGGCCACTTACGATGACGGAACCGGCCCGGTCACCATTGATCTGGATAAGGAAGCGCTGGGCTCTGACGCCATCGTCCTTACCGGCAAGGACGGCACGGTGCTCGAAGGCCTGAAGATGATCTATTCCAACACCGACGACGTTACCGTCAACGCCGTAGCAACGCAGGGTATTGGCGACCGTGTCTTTAATACACTGGACGCGCTTCTGGAAAACGATACCGGCGCCGTTGCCGTTGAATTATCCTCGATCGAGGATGAGAATGAGCGTTATACTGAGCAAATCGCGCGCATTGATGAAATAGTCGAGCGTTTCCGTGAGCGCCTGCTACAGCAGTTCTCGGCACTTGAATCGGCGATTGCTTCGGCAAACTCGCTCCTGCAAACACTGGATGCACAGGCAAACGCAAACGCAGCGTAAGTAGAATAAGAAAGGAGAGCGACCAATGTCCCCGCAACTCATGGCACATCAGGCTTACAGTCAGGCGTTTCATACGGTTGGGAAAACACGACAGGTGGTCATGCTCTACGATGGCGCGATCCGCTTCATCAAACAAGCCAAAGAGGCAATCCGCGAAAACCGCATTGAAGACCGCTTCAATCTGCTGGTACGCTCCTCCGAAGTGATTCTTGGCCTGCAATCCTGCCTCGATTTTGAGAATGGCGACCACGTAGCGCGGGTCCTGTACGATTTTTATTCATCCGTGGATGCGCGGATTCTGACGATCCAGCGCACCAATGATCAGGAATTATGCGACGAACTCATTGAAGAACTGAAAGAAATGCGTGATGCATGGGAAGCCATTGACAATGATCGTAGCGCAGACGAGACAGCCCCTGCTGCTGCCTCCCCACAACCCGGAACACACGATGCTTCCCCATATGCGGCAGCAGAGGCTGCGGGTTCCGGTACGGGTGAGGAGCAACAGCAACCCCCTGCTATCCCATTATCCAACGACATTACGGTCTAGGCTCTGTTCAGCCTAACCCCCGGATTTGAAACAACACCTTATTTTAATTGCCTTTTCTGCAACAATAGAGTTGCAATTTCCTCCACAATCCTATAGAAACTCTGCTCCCTTTGAGCATTTTAACCAGTAATGGAGAAGGTTATGGCCGTTGCGCTGCCTGAAAATTACAAGCCAACTGAAAAAGAAGAATACATGAACGAGAAGCAGCTTGAGTATTTCAAGCAAAAGCTGCTGTCGTGGCGTCAGGAACTGCTGACTGAGTCTCAGGAGACCATTGATCACCTGAAGGAAGAAAACTGGCATGAGCCGGACATTGCCGACCGTGCATCACTGGAAACCGAAGCGGGCGTTGAACTGCGTACCCGCAACCGCTACCTCAAGCTGATCTCCAAGATTGATCAGGCGTTGAAACGCATTGAGCAGGGCGAATACGGCTATTGCGAGGAAACCGGCGAGCCGATCGGCATCAAACGTCTGGAAGCCCGTCCGATTGCCTCCATGACCATCGAGGCGCAGGAGCGTCACGAGAAGATGGAAAAGCAATACGCCGACGACGACTAGGCCGCCGCCAATACCAACGTACTCCATTCCCCGATACGGATACGCCTGACCAGCGATAACCCTTGCTGGCGATGGGCGTGTAGCACCTGATTTTCCTGCCAGCCGAGCAGGCCGGAGAGGATCGCCGTACCGCCCGGCGCCAGTGAAGCGGCCAGCTTTGGGGCAAATGCCACCAATGGCCCCGCCAGAATATTGGAAATAATCAGGTCATAGCGTCGCGGGAAGCAGCGTTGCAGGCCAACATAACCATTACCCACCTGTGTCTCTACCAGCCGCCCGACACCGTTGCGCAATGCGTTCTGACGCGTCACTGCTACCGATACCGGGTCGATATCCACTGCCCGCACCGGCACATGCCAGCGTTTGGCCAGCCCGATCGCCAGAATCCCCGAGCCACAACCCATATCGAGCGCATAGGATGGCCGCTTGCGCGCCACCGCCTGCTCCATCGCCAGCAGACAACCCTGCGTGGTCGCATGCTCGCCGGTGCCAAACGCCGCCCCGGCATCCTGCCAGATTACGGTAGTCCCGGCAGGCGGCACCTCGTCATGGTGTGAGCCCAGCACCATAAAGCGGCCAATCGCCAGCGGCGGAAAGGATTGCTGTACCTCGCTGACCCAGTCGCGCGTTTCATCCAGCTCTTCACGGAATGGTGGCGCGACCTCCACCCCATACACCTCGGTTATCACTGCCAACCGCCGCGTAATTTCGGCATCATCGAGCGCCTGTTCCACCGTCATGGTCGTCTGCCACGTCGCTTGCGCTTCATTGACCTCGAAACTGGCCACCCCCAGCGTCACATCCTCAAACACGGACTCCAGTGCCGCCACCTCATCCCGCTGCAGGATAAACCGTAATTGCTGGTAGCTCACGCCCCTCTCCCAATCAGTGCCAGCCATGCGTCTTCATCAAGGACGGTCACGCCCAGCTCCTCGGCCTTCTTGAGCTTGGACCCGGCAGCCTCCCCGGCCACCACGTAATCGGTCTTGGCCGATACCGACCCGGCCACCTTGGCGCCGAGCGCCTGCGCTTCCGCCTTGGCCTCGCTCCGCGATTGTTTGACCAGCGTTCCGGTAAACACCACCGTTTTCCCACTCACCGGCGAATCCACCGCCCCCGATTGATCCGGGCTAACTTCCAGCAGCGGCAACAACGCTTCAAGCGCCGCCACCTGCCGCTCATCGCTGAAAAACGCCGTCATCGCATGCGCGGCTTTCTCACCGATCCCGTCAATCGCCAGCAGATTCTGCATCACCTCTTCATTGCCGGAGGCATCCTTCATCGCCTGCACCCAGGAGTCGACATCGCCGTAATGCCGTGCCAGCAACCCGGCATTGCCCTCGCCGATATGCCGGATACCGAGCGCGTAGATAAAGCGCTTGAGTGACACTCGCCGCGCCGCCTCAATCGCCCGGAACAGATTCTCCGCTGATTTATCGCCCCAGCCTTCCCGGTTCTTCAGCCGTGACAAACTATCCTTATCCCGCGCTTCCAGCGTAAATATATCCGCCGGCTCGGCAATCAGCCCTTCGCGCCAGAACATCTCCACCACCTTGGCGCCGAGCCCTTCAATATCGAAAGCCGCGCGCGACACGAAATGCTTGAGCCGCTCCACCTGCTGCGCCGAACAGACCAGCCCGCCCTCACAGCGCCACACCGCCCCTTCCGGATCGCGCCCGGTCGGGCTGCCGCACACCGGACAGGCTTTCGGGAAGATGTACGGCGCACTGTCCTTCGGGCGTTTAGCGGTCACCACCTCCACCACCTGCGGGATCACATCGCCCGCGCGCTGGATCACCACCGTATCGCCAACGCGGATATCCTTGCGTTCAATCTCATCTTCGTTATGCAGCGTGGCGTTAGAGACCACCACCCCGCCCACCGTGACCGGCGTCAACCGCGCCACCGGCGTCAACGCCCCGGTGCGCCCCACCTGCACGTCAATCGCCTCAATCACCGTCTGCGCTTTCTCTGCCGGGAATTTATAGGCAATCGCCCAGCGTGGTGAGCGCTGCACGGCTCCCATCCGCCGCTGCCAGTCTGTGCGGTTGACCTTAATCACCATTCCGTCAATATCGTAGCTAAGCGCCGCCCGCTTCTCAGCCAGCGCGGCATACACCTCACCAATCGCGTCAGTAGAATCAGCCAGATGTGTCTCCGGGTTGGTAGAAAACCCTTGCTCCCCAAGCCACGTTATCAGCGCATGCTGGCTCTCCGGTGTGTAGCCATCACAGACGCCCACCGCATAGACGAAATACCGCAGTTTGCGACTAGCCGTCACGGAGACATCGAGTTGGCGCAGTGAGCCTGCCGCCGCATTACGTGGATTGGCAAACACGGCCTCCCCGGCTTCTTCCCGCGCAGCATTAAGCGCCGCAAAATCGCGCTTATCCATATAGACTTCGCCGCGCACTTCTATGCGTGCAGGTGTCTCCTTCAACCTCTCCGGAAAATCGACCAGCGTCGCCAGATTGCGGGTGATGTCCTCACCCACCTGCCCGTCACCACGCGTTGCCCCGCGCACATAGCGCCCGTCTTCATACAGCGCCGAGAAAGACAGGCCATCGATCTTCGGCTCACACAGACACGCCACCGGCTCATCCGCATCCAGCCCCAGAAACCGCCGCACCCGTTCCAGAAAATCGCTGACATCCTCTTCACCGAACGCATTGGCCAGCGACAGCATCGGCACCAGATGCTCCACCTTGCCGAATGCCTGCGAGGGCGCCGCCCCGACCTGTTGCGTTGGGCTGTCGGCACTCACCAGCTCCGGGAATGCGGCTTCCAGCGCTTCCAGATCACGGCGCAGCGCATCATATTCCGCGTCACTGACCTCCGGCATATCCTGTTGATAATAAAGCCTGTCATGATGCCGGATCTGTTCCACCAGCCGCGCATGCTCCGCGCGCGCTTCCAGCGGTGTCAACTCACGGATCGGCATGCTCATACCGCCTCTTTCAGCAATTGTTTCGCCGCCTGCCGTGCTTCCTGACTCACCGTCGCGCCGGAAATCATCCGCGCCAGTTCTTCCTGACGCTCTGCCTCATCCAGCAGGCGCACATTGGTCACCGTCGCCTGTTTGTGCTCTTCCTTCTCGATGAAGAAATGCGTCGCCCCCAGCGCCGCCACTTGCGGCAGATGCGTCACCACCAGCACCTGCACATGCTGCGACAATTGCTTCAGCCGTTTGCCGATCGCATCCGCCACCGCCCCGCCGGTGCCGGTATCGATCTCGTCGAAAATCATCACCGGCGTCGCCCGCGCATCGGCCAGCACCACCGCCAGCGCCAGCATGAAACGTGACAACTCTCCGCCGGATGCAATCTGGTTCAGCGGCCCCGGCGCCGAGCCTTTATTGGTCGCCGCCTCGAAACGGATCGCATCCATTCCGCG
>JAUIJX010000071.1 GCA_030430795.1 Alphaproteobacteria bacterium
CGCGCGATGGTGCTGGCCGCCGGGAGAGGGGAGCGCATGCGCCCGCTGACCGATACCATGCCGAAACCGCTGGTGCCGGTCGCAGGGAAACCGCTGATTGATTACACGCTCGATGCGCTGGCCGATGCCGGGGTGATGCAGGTGGTGGTCAACACGTCCTATCTGGCGGAGCAATTGCAGACGCATTTGCAGCGGCGGCAACGCCCGTCAGTGACGCTGTCGCATGAGCCGGAGCGGCTGGAGACCGGAGGTGGTATCGCCAAGGCATTGCCGATGCTGGGGGACGCGCCGTTCTTCTCCTTCAACAGCGATATTATTTTGCGTGATGCGCCCTCCAAAGCGCTGCGCAGCATGGCGGAAGCATGGCAGGATGACGCGATGGATGTGCTGATGCTGCTGGTGCCGATCGACAATGCGCAAGGCTATGAAGCCAAAGGCGATTTCTTTTATGAGGAAGGCATGCTGCGTCGCCGCGGTGATGCGGACTCGGCGCCGTATGTATTCTCCGGGGTGCAGTTAATGCATCCGCGTTTGTTCATCGATGCGCCGGAGGGAGCCTTCTCACTGAACATCCTCTATGATCGTCAGCGCGATAACGCGGGAAAAATTCCGAATATCAAAGCGGTCATCTATGATGGGTTATGGCTGCATGTCGGCACGCCGGATCAACGGGAACAGGCGGAGTCTTTCCTAGCCGTCAGCCGGCAGGCTCACCAGTGAAGCGGGAATATTCGCCTGGTCGTTGGCGGTCAGTGTGACCTGTTCATTCGTATTGTTGGGGTCAAAATTGTACACCGGGGTCATGCCGCCGACATCGGTGACGGATGAATCACTCTGATAGAGCGTGTTGTTCTGTAAAAAGAATTGTTGCCCGTCTGCTACCTGCGTCATGCTGCCGTCTGGCAGAGTCAGTGTCCCGCCGCCGTTGACGATCTGGATGGGTTCAAACGCACCGTTAAGATCAGGATCCATCACGCTGTTGAACATGATGTCCGCGCCGCCAATAATGCTGACCATGCTTTCCACCGCGTCAGCCGCTGCCCCCAATGGCAAGGTAGTACAAAGCTCTCCACCGAGGCTAAAGCCACACAGGCCGACACTGCCTCCGGCACAAGCACCACTCATGGAAGCGCTGGCGCTGCCGGATACGGTGACGTTATTAACGAAAGAACCGGCGAACGAACCGACACTGGAAAAATCAAGTGAGTTCAACATATTCATCAGGCATTCGGCGAAACCAAATGGGAAGCCGGGAAACAGGCTTAACCCGATACCGGCAAGGCCGGCTGTCGGAAGGCCTCGCCCTTTACGGCAGTCATCAAGCGCACCATTCACGCTCATGCCTCCGGGGCGTCCTGCACATTCAGGGTATTCCACTTCACAGGTGTCATCCAGCTTCAATGTTGGCGGACATTCATTATTTGATTTACTCACGTTGGTAACAGTCGATGCACCTTCCGGGGTCCCCCAGCGCGCGCCACCATGCGGAATCCAGTTGGGGCAGGGGTCGCATCCGGCTAGAATCTGCTGCTCAATGGCCGCAGAGTCTACCTTGTGGCTTTCCTGCACACGCACGCAAATGGAGTTGTCGCACGCCTGTGCGAATGCTTCGGCAGCAGGTTGCATAGCGATCATTAGCAGAGTGAGGCAAGTTATAAGGTGATATCTCTTCATGCGCCTACCTCCGTATATCCTGAATCGGGACATAGCGTTTCACAGCACCCCAAAGCGGTTCTATACAGGCAGATAACATTGGGTCTTCACACTCTTTCGTGTGATGGCCAAGGGCATCCAGCGTTTCTTTGTTATGCGTTGGCAGGTCGGTTTTATACACCGTGAATTCCTCACCCAATCCGAGATATTCAGTGTTACCGCATGAATCCGGGAACTTCCCGTGATTGTATGACAACATTTTCACCCAATGCAGGCCTTTCCCTTCCGCGCGGACATTGTTCACTTCCGTGGTAAAGCCGATATACGGCAGACGCCATGTCCCGGGAGGGCCTACCATAGTAACGTCCTGATCGTAGACAAGCACTTCACCCGGCCATGCGTAGTCCAGCCCGGCGGGCAGAGCAAGCGGTCCCGGTGCTCCAAGGCTTGGGAATCGCATCTCTGGCTCTGGCTCGCCAACATAACCGCGCCAGCTAAGCGGGAACGGCATGGTGTCGTATTGAATCAGTTCGCCTTCCACGCTTGGCAGAAGTTTTTGCCACTGTCCGCCAGAACGCCCGGTGATGATTTCTTCACCGTTGCCGAGTTTCCATACGCGCTCATGTTTCACGAGGCAATCCAGTCCGGTTTCCCGCCGTCCGCGTAACTGGTAGAGTTTCAGTTCCATCCAGTCCATCACAGGATCGGCCATGCCATCCACCTGACTAACCGTGGTGCCGTTGCCACCTCCAATCAGGCAGCTTTCACCTTCGCGGCCTGCGCCCACCACTGCGTAATTTGCGCCGTCTAACTCTTCCGCCTGATAGAGATCCGGTATGCCGTACATGATAATAGGCGGTTCAGTTCGTCCACATTCCAGCCCTGTATCCCAGCATCGCATATAGGGTTTATTTTCACCAAAATATTGCTTGAATGAATAGCCCTGCGCGACGCCGAATGGAAAGTTTTCCTCGTTGATATCACGCAGCTTCAATGCGTTGGCTGGTGCCACAGGTTTGGTAATATGGTCGCACAATTCCACGATATGCGGCGGCCCACATAGCACCTGACGGGTTTGTTTATTGGTAATGATCTCAACTTTTTCTGGGCCGTTATACTTGGTCGGGCAAGGTGGATCTTCCGATGTACCCATAAAGTAAGCCCAGCAGTAAGGATATTCATAGCACGCGATGTTAAAGGCAATACGCCATGTAATATATAACTCAAAACCAGGTTTCCGCCACGTCATGACGTCAGTCGGCACATCCTTGGCGCAGCGCACGGCATCGGTTGGATTCCCACCATACGGCGTGGTCATTGGTGAGAATTGTGCGCGTTCATTATAGAGGAAATCCCATCGCGGTGTATACGGATGGGTGGGGTCGTAAATTCGCTCATACGGGAATTCTGTCAGATCATTTATTTCAACAATGCTGAAATCCGGGCGAATATCGATGGTTTCTTTAAGGGATAACCCAAGCGCAGAGTAGAGTGGCTCTTTCGGCGCCAGTCCTCCCCGTGCAAGATGTTGTGTATCCATCATAGTCTTTTTCCACGCTTCCACGTAATATTCGGAAGGCACGTATTCCTGTTCTTCAATAGGGAATGGAACCATGCGTAGTGGTTGACAGAAATCCTGCCGTTCCTGTTCGATATCAGGCAGCTCCCCTTGTGTAGCAACGGGAATCCGGGGGAAATTAGAACGGAACAGAATATATTGATCCGTACAGTTATCCATTTCTTTCCGTGCGGTTATGGGGTTGTAGGGATCGAGATCGGAGTTCGGCTCAACAATCTGTTTACACACATCGACAGTGGTTTCTTCTGTCGGCTGAATAAGACGGAAATTGTTCCGGTCACCACGATAACCCGGCCCTACGTGCGGCCCGGGCATATCCGGGTCAACGCTCTGGATGTTGGTGAGATACCAGGGGCTTAAGTACAGCGGCGAAAAATTATTCGTGCGTTTGTGCGGGATACATTCAGGAAAACGCCCGCCGCGAATTTCATCCCCCATCAAACACAGGTCGCGATACGTGTAATCTTCCTCACCATAGGCAGGTGAAACAACCACCGGTGCATTATCGCGCATAATGGTGAAAACAGGGGGATAGGTAAATTGTAATATGGTGGTATCCATCGGGTCAGGAACGGAGAGTCCTGGCGCAGCGGAAGCATTGGAATAGGAAGTAGCATAAGCACACAGAAGCAGCAAAAACGAAACAACATATAAGCGAATATGTGACTGCACGCGACACCACCCCAATCTATATTTTTGCGTATTAAGAATTATTACAAATTTATCACAAAATTGTTACAGTTTTTTTACAATGGCTGGTTTTTATGCTTTTTTTTAGGCCGTCATGTAGCCTCTTGCGTGACCTTTGTTTTGTGAGATACTACAACCATGTCTATGCAGCAAGATCCTGAAGTATACGAACGCCTGAAAGACGGGACGTACTACGAAGAGGCCCGAAAGTGGTATTCTGAAGTCTATATGTCATTGATTTCAGAGAGGGTTTTCTATGTGATCCTGACCACTATTGCCGGCCTGACCTTCCTGCTTTCCTTGCTTGCGCTGATCCGTTTGTTGCCGATTGTGCCGACCGAGCCGCTGGTAATTTTTCAGGATGATGTGGCGCATAAGTTGCCGATTATCAAGAAGCTGGCCGAAACCGGCGAAAATCCGGATGTCGGTCTGAGGCGCTATTTTGTTGAGAAATATGTGGAATATCGTGAAAATTATGACCGCGATAAGATTGCGTCGCAGGCGAGAGCGGTCTACAACCTGAGCGATAAGGATACGTACGATTACTATCGCCGCCTGATTGATGTCTCGAATCCGCGTAGCCCGGTGGTACGCTATGAGTCCCGTGCCGATCGAAGCATTGACGTGCTGAGGATGCAAATCGAGAAAGACGAAACCCGTGAAGGTGGTTTTTACAAGGCAGACGTATATTTCGTGGCCTATCTCAACACATTTGGTAACATCGAAGAAAGTTACTGGAGTGCGGATCTGGAATTCGAATATGTTGATGCCAAGGTGGAACAGTTGCAAGAAGAAGGTGCCGAAGCTGTGGCAGATGAAGATAAGGAATTGAAAGTCATACCAATGCAGTTTAAAGTGACAAGCTATAATGTTCGGGAAAAGAAGAAAGAGAAGGCTAAATGAAGAAAGTTTTCCGGTTTCTGACGCTGATTGCAGTATGTGTCATGAGTTTTCATACGGCGGCAGAGGCGCTTCAGACGCCGCGTCCGATTGCTACGGATAACCGTATTCAAACCGCTCGCTACAATCCAAACGAGATTTACAAATTCACCGGCCATTACGGCTACCAGTCGATTATTGAATTCTCCCGTGATGAAGAAATCCTGACCGTCTCCATTGGTGACTCCGTGGCATGGCAGGTTAATCCGTCCGGCTACCGTCTGTTCCTCAAGCCGGTGGAACAGGATGCGCTGACCAATATGACGGTGATTACCTCGCGCGGTATGTACCACTTTGAGCTACATGCCGAAGAGACTGAGAATATCCGTGACGGCCAACTGATCTTCGTGCTGCGTTTCATCTACCCGGAAGACTATGATGCCGCGATGGCGAATTATGGTGCTGCTGCACCGATCCCCGACCTGACCGACCCGGAAGTCCGCGAGGCGCTTAATTTCAACTATTCCATCGTTGGGCCGGAATTCGCTTCGCCGATCCGTATCTTCGATGACGGCGAGTTCACCTACTTCCAGTTCCGCGATAAAAATGCCGAGGTTCCGGCGTTTTTCTATGTCGATCCGGACGGCTCGGAGGGGATTATCAACTTCCGTACCAATGGTGATTATATCGTGGTCGAGCGGGTGTCGCCGCGCTTTACGCTGCGCAACGGCCCGTACGTGATCTGCGTGTATAATGAAAACATGCCGATGCCGCCGCGCGTCGAACCGGTGGAAGAGGGTGACTTCCTACAACGCAACCTCGGCTTCTAGTAATCCACCTTCATGAAATAAAGCCCGTGTGCCGGGGCGGTGGGACCGCCTGCCGGGCGTGAACAGGCTTCCTTCGCCGCAATCAGATCATCAATACTCCATTTGCCGGTGCCGACATAAATCAGGCTACCGGTCAGGTTGCGCACCTGATGGTGTAGGAACGACGGCGCGCTGGCATAAAGCCGCACTTCCTCGTCATGGATGCGCTCAACATCCAGTTGCCAGAGTGTCTTCACCGGCGATTTCGCCTGACACATCGAATCGCGAAAACTGGAGAAATCATGCGTGCCGACCAGCAGCGCCGCCGCTTCCTGCATGCGCGCTATATCAAGCGGTTGCGGTACGTGGTAGGCGCGTGACTGTTCCAGCGCCACCCGCGCCGGGCGATTGATGATCCGGTACATATAGTGTCGCCCGGTGGCAGAAAAGCGGGCGTGAAATGCCTCATCCACCTCATCGATCTTAGTGATGGCGATGCGCTGGGGCAGTAGATGGTAATTGATTGCCTGCATGACGGTGTAGGGCTTGCTGTCGCGCGCAATGTCGATATGTGCCACCTGTCCACACGCATGCACCCCGGAATCGGTGCGCCCGGCGCAGTAGATCGTGACCTGCTCACCGCAGAATGCCGTGATCGCCTCTTCCATATATTGCTGGATGCTGGGGCCATGCTTCTGGCGTTGCCAGCCCATGATGCCCGTGCCGTCATATTCGATGGTCAGTTTATAGCGCGGCATGGCTACCCCAGCCTGGTGCCTTTTTTCAGTGGGAATCCGCGCAGGAATTCATTCGCCTGCATCACCTGTTTGCCGGGGCGTTGCAGCTCTCTCAGGCGTACCACGCCGCCATCGCCGCAAGCGACGGAGAGCTGGTCGTTCATCAAGGTGCCGGGCTTAGCGAAACTGATCGTATGCGCCATTTCCGAGCGCAGCACTTTGATGGTCTCGTCCTCAATGGTGAAGGTGGCGGTGGGGTAGGGGCTGAGGCCGCGAATATGGTGATGCACCAACTCGGCAGGCCAGCTCCAGTCAATCTTGCGTTCGGTCTTCTCCACCTTCGGCGCGTACACCGCCCAGTGATCATCCTGCTTGCGTGGGGTGAGCGTGCCGGCTTCAACACTTTCGAGCGCCTCAAGCAGCAGCGGCGCTGAATCAGCCGCCAGCAGGTCGTGTAGCTCGCCGGTGGTCATATTCTCGGAAATCATGATGTCTTCCTTCTCCAGCAGCACATCGCCGGTATCCAGCCCTTCATCCATCTGCATGATGCAGATCGAGGTGTCCTGATCGCCGAACATGATGGTGCGCTGAATCGGCGCGGCACCGCGCCAGCGCGGCAGGCGCGACGGGTGGATATTGATGCAGCCATGCGGCGTGGCATCCAGCACCGGTTTCGGCAGGATCAGCCCGTATGCCGCCACCACCGCCACATCGGCGCCATGCGCGGCAAATGCATCCTGTGTTTCTTTATCTTTCAGGGTCGTCGGTGTGAAGACGGGAATGCTGTGCTTCTCCGCCAGTTCCTGCACGGGGCTTGGATGATCCTTCTTGCCGCGACCGGCGGGGCGGGGGGGCTGGGTATAGACGGCCACCACCTCATGATCGGATGCGATCAATGCCTCCAGCGTAGGGATGGCAAATTCAGGGGTGCCCATGAAGATGACCTTCATGCCGCTACTCCATCTCCGAGGCGCGCAGTTTTTCGGCCTTTTTCATTTTGCGCAGGATCATGTCGCGCTTGATTTTGGAAATATGATCGACGAACGTAATGCCGTTAGTGTGGTCGATCTCATGCTGAATGCAGGTGGCCAGCAGCCCCTCCGCTTCCAGAATCTGTTCTTTGCCATGCTCGTCCAGATAGCGCACCGTCACCGCATCCGGGCGGATCACCTCGGAATACTGTGCTGGGAAGGACAGGCAGCCCTCATTATACGGCACGTTATGGTCGGAGGAGGCGATAACCTCCGGGTTGACCATCTTGATAGGATTGCCCGGTTCCGGCGCTTCATAATGATGGCAGCAGCCGTCATGATGCACGTGATCGTCATCCTCATCTTCCTGATCGTAGCGTGACGAACCCCATTCCACATCGACCACCACCACGCGCTTCATCACGCCGACCTGTACGGCGGACAGGCCAATGCCTTTGGCGTAATACATGGTCTCGAGCATGTCATCGAGCAGGGTGCGGATCTCGTCCGTCACCTCGTCAACCGGTGCGGATACCTGTTTCAGTCTGGGGTCTGGGGATACAACAATAGGTAAAATAGTCATAATTTATGTTGTACACGCATCTTTTAGCCGTGCCAAGGTTTCTTCCTTGCCGAGCTGTTCCATCACTTCGAACATGCTGGGGGATTGCGTACTGCCGGTAATGGCGGCGCGGATTGGCTGCATGATCTTGCCGAGCTTGACGCCTTCCTCTTCGCTGTAAGCACTCAGTGCGGCCAGCATCGGATCATGCGTGAATTCGTCCATCCCTTCCAGAATAGCGGCGGCTCCGGCGATGGCGGCGCGTCCGGCATCATCCAGTAACTTGGCTGCATGTTCATCCAATTGAATAGGTCGCTGTTTAAAGTAAAACAATGAATTATCAGCAAGTTCATTCAAGTTTTTAACGCGTTGCTTCAAGCTATTCATAGCTTGATTAAACAACGAAACGTCATGGTCGGAAAGGCTACGCCCCAGCCGCTCCTCTACCCGTGGCGTCACCAGACTGACCAGCCGTGCGTCTTCGGCCTCACGGATATAATGC
>JAUIJX010000072.1 GCA_030430795.1 Alphaproteobacteria bacterium
GTGCGGCAGGTGTTTGGCGGGCGTGCTGATGCGACGCTGAAGGATGCGCTGGAAGAAGTCATACAGGAGCACGAAGAGGACGGAACCGAAGGGCTGTCCAACGAAGAAAAAGACATGCTGCGCAACATGCTGTCGGTCGGAGAGATTACGGTCAGCGACGTGATGATCCCGCGCTCAGAGATTGTGGCGGTGGATTACGATATCACCCTGTCGGAACTGAAAGAGGTGATGCAGGAGAAGCGGCATACGCGGATGCCGGTCTTTACCGGCGACCTCGACCATTTACGTGGTTTTATCCATCTGAAAGATCTGGTGCCGTCGCTGAGTGGTGACGAGCCGTTCGACATGGATCGGGTGCTGCGGGATATTTTGTTTGTGGCGCCGTCGATGAAGGTGGTCGATCTGCTGGTGCAGATGCGCTTGTCGGGCGAGCATATGGCGATCGTGGTCGATGAATATGGCGGCACGGACGGGCTGGTGACGATGGAGGATTTGTTCGAGGAAATCGTCGGCGAAATTCAGGATGAGCATGATGTCGATATTCCGCTGGATGACGAGCTCAAGCGCGTGTCCCTGTTTTGCTACGATGCCGATGCACGGGTGCGGATCGACCGGTTGGAGGAAGAACTGAAAATCGGCCTGCGCAAAGGTGATGAGGACAGTGACGATTTCGATACGCTGGGCGGGCTGGTGTTTTTCCGTCTGGGACGGGTGCCGGCGCGTGGCGAGTTGCTCGATCTCGGTGATGTCGGGCGGCTGGAGGTGACTGACGCTGACCCGCGGCGTGTTCGCAAGATTCGGCTGACGCTTAGAAAACTCACGAAAACAGACGACAACACTTAATATGTCTGCCCCGGCCAACGATAACCGCGTCACGGTCGGGTTGATCGGCTTTCTGTCAGTGCAGTTGGGCTTGCTGGAAGGTAAATGGCGGGCGCTGGCGGCCTTTCTGTTTGGGGTGTCGCTGACGTTGGCGTTGCCGCCGCTTTATATCTTACCTTTTATCTTTGTTTCTCTGTCCGGGTTGTTCTGGCTGCTGAGTACGGCGCCGACGCGGCGCAGTGCGTTCTTTAGCGGCTGGTGGTTTGGCATGGGGCATTTCACCACCGGGCTGTACTGGATCACCAATGCGCTGCTGGTGGATGCCGAGCAATTCGGCTGGCTCGTGCCGTTCGCGGTGGTGGGGTTGAGTGCCGGGTTTTCACTCTATATCGGTCTGGTCGGGTTGGCGGTGCGCTGGTATGCGCGCGTGCCGTCGCTACGTAACCTGCTCTTTTTTATTCTGATCTGGTGGCTGTCGGAATGGGTGCGCGGGCATTTTCTGACTGGCTTTCCGTGGAATCTGGCCGGCTATTTCTGGACGTTCAGCGATGTGACCATGCAGGTCTATGCGGTGATGGGGGTTTATCTCGCCGGGATGCTGGTGGTGATGCTCGGTTTGCTGCCGGTGGTGTTCTCCGGGGCATACACGCGACGGGCGGTGACGGGATACAGTGCTCTGTGCCTGCTGGTTGTGGTGGCGGTGGCCGGTGGTGGCTATCTGCGGTTGAATAATGCCGAGGTCACCTACGTCCCGGATGTGAAACTCAGGATTGTGCAAGCAGGGATTGAACAGCGGCTGAAATGGAACCCGGAATACCGGATGCAGGCGATTCGTACGCATGCCGATCTAACCACGTCAGCGGGATATGATACGATTACCCATGTGATCTGGCCGGAATCCTCGATGCCGGTGATGTTTAACAGCGGGGATATCTGGGCGCAGCGGCTGGCGCTGTTGCTGCCGCCGGGCGGGGTGCTGTTTACCGGGGTGGTGCGCTCGGAGGGGCAGCCGGAGACTGATAATTTCAAAATATACAATAGCTTGCAAGCGCTGGATTCGGATGGCAATGTGGTGTGGGCGTATGATAAGCGGCTGCTGGTGCCGTTTGGTGAGTATGTGCCGCTTCGGGAGTGGCTGCCACTGGATAAGATCACGCCGGGGACGCTCGATTTCAGTGCGGGCGATAATGCGCAGGCATTTGATATTCAAGGACTTCCGCCGATTCGTCCGCTGATTTGCTATGAGGCAATCTTTCCGCGGCTGGCGGATGATGCCAGCCCGGCATGGTTGCTCAACATCACCAATGACGGCTGGTTTGGAGATACCAGCGGGCCGTATCAGCATCTGGCGATGAGCCGGGTGCGGGCGGTGGAGCAGGGCGTGCCGTTGATACGTGCGGCCAATACCGGGGTCAGTGCGGTTATTGATCCGTATGGCCGTATTACTCACTCGCTGGCACTGAATACTGTGGGTGTTATTGATGCAGAACTACCTAAAGTGTTGCCTCATGCCACGCTTTATTCGCGTCTCGCGAAGATAATTGCGTGGCTTCCTCTACTTTTTGTTGCTTTTTTATGCCGACGTTGTTAGAACCCTGTTCGGTTTTGAAACGATTAAGTCAGAAAAATAGACGATTTCATTAAATAGTTAGCGTATCGTAAATTTTTTTAATAAACTTCGTGACATTCCCGTAAAAGTAGTTTAAATGGGTTAACTATTGCAGGTGCTAAATCGCTTGTCGGTACATGCCAGGATGGCTATTTAAAGTTGAATACTGACAGTATATAAGTTTAGTGCTTGAAAAAAACATTCCGGAATGTGACGTGGAACAATCCATGTTACTTTTTGGAACAAGAATAATAACAATAATACAATAACAAATGTGGAAGGATTTTAACTATGGCACCGCATATGGTTGATGTTTATGTTGGCAAGCGCCTGCGTATGCGCCGCACGATTCTTGGCATGAGTCAGGAAGCGATCGGTAATGCGATTGGTGTGACGTTTCAGCAAATCCAAAAATACGAACGGGGAATTAACCGCATGGGGGCAAGTCGCCTCTATGATTTTTCACGCATCCTTGGTGTGCCGGTCTCTTACTTCTTTGAAGGCTTAAGCGACGAGGGAGGCTCATCTGAGTATAATAAGGGGATGGCGGACGATGCTTCGGAATTCGAGCATGAAAAGCTGTCTACGCGTGAGACGCTGGAAATGATGCGTGCTTATTACCGCATTTCTGATCCGCAAGTGCGTAAGCGCGTGTTTGATCTGGTAAAGTCACTGGCTGATACCCCTGAAAAATAATTCTCCCGGCGATTTCTAAATTCGCTTGACCTGTGGCGTGAAGCCGCTAGATTCGTCCACTTGTGAGGGCATGGGTTTCCTGTGCTTTCCAGTGGGCATTTCTACCGCTTGACGCCACACCAAAACGGACTAAGCGCGCGATCTTTCTCCTCTGGTTTACCTCACTGTAATTGAATGCAAGTATGAGTAGAGTAGATGGTAGCCTTCCACAAAGCCGATGCGCGTCAGCATTACACCTTCACCAGTGAGTCCGTATCTGAAGGACATCCCGATAAAGTTTGTGATCAAATCTCCGATGCGATTGTCGATGCCATGCTGTCGGTCAATCCTGAGGCTCGCGCTGCGGTTGAGACGCTGGCGACAACCAACCATGTGCTGCTGGCCGGTGAAGTGCGTGGTGCGGAGAGTGTGACGCCGGAGAAGATCGAGCAGATCGTTCGTGAGACGGTACGCGGCATCGGGTACGATCAGGAAGGGTTCCACTGGGAGCATCTGACGCTGGAGAATCGCCTGCATGAACAATCGGCGGATATTGCGCGTGGGGTGGATGCCTCCGGCAATAAGGATGAAGGCGCGGGGGATCAGGGTATCATGTTCGGGTTTGCCTGCGACGAGATGCCGAATCTGATGCCGGCACCGATCGGGTATGCTAACGAGATTCTCAAAAGTCTGGCGCGGGTGCGCCATAGTGGCGAAGCGCCGGAGCTGGGGCCGGACGCCAAGAGTCAGGTCAGTCTGGAATATCGCGATGGTGCGCCAGTGCGTGCGCGTTCCGTGGTTGTCTCTACCCAGCATCAGGCCGATGTATCGCAGGAGCGGGTGCGTGAGATCGTGACCGAGCATGTACGTAAGGTGCTGCCGGAAGGCTGGATGCCGGAAGAGAAGGAATTCTACGTTAACCCGACCGGGCAGTTCATCATTGGCGGGCCGGATGGCGATGCCGGGCTGACCGGGCGCAAGATTATCGTTGATACCTATGGCGGTGCGGCGCCGCATGGCGGAGGTGCTTTCTCCGGGAAAGACCCGACCAAGGTGGATCGCTCGGCGGCGTATGCTGCGCGCTACCTCGCTAAGAACGTGGTGGCAGCCGGGCTGGCGGATCGCTGCCTGATTCAGGTGTCCTATGCCATCGGTGTGTCGCATCCGATTTCGTTTTTCGTCAGCACCGGCGGCACGTCGCATGTCGATGAGGCGGCGCTGGAAGCGGTGTTGCCGGAGATGATGGATTTGTCGCCGCGCGGGATTCGTGAGCATCTGCAACTGAATCGCCCGATTTATGCTGCTTCTGCCGCGTATGGGCATTTTGGCCGCCAACCGCGTGAGGATGGAGCATTTTCATGGGAGAAGCTGGATCTGGTGGACACGCTGCGCAGCCATTTCGGGGTGAAGCAGGCCGCAACCAGCTAGAGTGATACTCTGCGGAACAGTGACGGACGAGAGACCACAGACACTACGATCGTTTGGACGGCGGCACGGGCGGATGCTCAGCGCCGGGGATGCTGCTTTGCTGGAACAATACATGACGCAGTTGCGACCGTCGGTGGTGGAGGGCGAGTTGCTCGACCTGCCTGCCTTATTCGGTGGCGATGCGCCGGTACATCTGGAGATTGGCTTTGGTGCCGGGGAGCATCTGGCCGGGTTGGCCGCGCGCCATCCGGACGAGCATTTCCTCGGCTGTGAGCCGTTCATCGACGGGGTGGGGCGTTTGCTGCGGCTGGTGGATGCCGATGCCCTTACCAATATCCGTATCTGGGATGACGATGCGCGGCTGTTGCTGGATGTGTTGCCTGATGCCTGTCTCAGCAGTGCCTATATCCTGTTTCCCGATCCGTGGCCGAAGACGCGGCATCACAAGCGGCGGATCGTCAATCACGCCTTGCTCGATGCGCTGTCGCGGGTGCTGATGCCGGGCGGGAAGCTGATGCTGGCGACCGACCATCGCGGCTATGCCAGCTGGATGTTGCAACATCTGCTGATGCGTGAGGATTTTGTCTGGATGGCAGAGCGGGCGACCGATTTCCTGTCTGCGCCTGCGGGGTGGGTGGAGACTCGCTACCAACAAAAAACCACCGCCCAGGGGCGGTGGCCTTTGTTCTTAGTCTCTGTCAAAAAGTAAGCGGGATTATTCCGCTTCTTTTGTCATTTCTTCACCGGCAGCCGGTGCAGATTCAGACAGGTTAGAGGCAGCGTCTTCGGCTGCTTCCTTCGTTGCTTCCATCGCGTCGCCAGCGGCTTCAGCGGTTGCTTCAGCAGCATCTTCCGTTGCTTCCATAGCATCTTTTGCCATGTCAGAGGTGGCGTCAGCGGCATCAGAAGCGGCGTCAGCGGTTGCATCAGCAGCGTCGCCAGCGGCTTCCATCGCGTCGTTGGCCATTTCAGAGGTCGCGTCAGCGGCATCAGAGGCAGCGTCAGAAATGCTATCCGGAATGATAGACTCAGATTCCGTAGCGGTTTCGGTTTCCGTCATGGTGGAATCAGACGGTTTCATCATGTTGATCATGACGATGGCGGCCAGCCCGAGGGCGGCGATGCCCCAAAGAATTGTTCTAGACATAGTGAACCCTTATTTGTTGTTGTCTTACCTTATTTTCAGCCAAATCATGGCTTACGGCTCAGCACCCTATACTTCTTGGCGAAATTTGCAAGCATAGACTGCATTTGGCGGTGATAAAGTGCTGATTCAAAAGAAGGTTGCGTTTTGCCGCAACTTGCGTTATACCTCCGCCATACTTTCTGGAAATTGTCGGGAGGTGGAGCATGCTCCGCCTTTTTTATTGCCTTAAAACAGGGGATTACGCATGCTGGGTCAGGCCAGTCCGGTGGAAGCCAAAGTGGTGGAAGTGATTGCACCGTCGCTGGAAGCGATGGGATATGCGCTGGTGCGCGTGCGTTTGCTGGAGAAGGAAAAACGCCGTACGTTGCAGATTATGGCCGAGCGTATCGACCGTGAGGGCATGAAAGTGGAAGACTGTGAGGCGATCAGCCATCAGGTGTCCGCGCTGCTTGATGTGCATGACCCGATTAACGGGGCCTATCATCTGGAAGTAAGTTCACCGGGGATTGATCGTCCGCTGGTGAGGAAAGAAGATTTTGAGCAATATGCCGGGTTTGAGGCGAAGCTGGAGACATCCTATCCGCTGGATGGGCGCAAGCGTTTCCGAGGTGAGCTGGCCGGTATCGACGGGGAGGCGGCGGTGATCCGTGTGGACGGGCAAGCCTACAACCTGCCGCTGGAGTCGATTGCTCAGGCCAAGCTGGTGCTGACGGATGCGCTGATTAAAGCGTATCAGGACGGCTCGGTGGGGCATTAGGGTTTTTAGAAAACTGTGATTAACGTGTGAGAAGGTAAAGGAAAAACATCATGGCATCACAAGCGTTTGGTAGTGTTGAAATCGTGCAGATCGCGGATGCGGTTGCGCGTGAGAAAAACATCGACCGTGAATCCGTACTGGAAGCGATGGAGCAGGCAATTCAGATTGCCGGCCGCCGTAAGTACGGGCATGAGCATAACATCGTGGCGAATATCGACCGGAAGTCCGGCGAGGTGAATCTGTTCCGCGTGACCACGGTGGTGGAAGACGATTACGGCACCGGCCAGCTTGACGAAGAGGGTGAGGAAATCCTGTTCAACGAGCATACGATGATTCGTGAAAAAGATGCCAAGAAGATGGATGAGACGCTGGAAGTGGGCGGTGAGATTCGCGATCCGCTGCCGCCGATGGATTTCGGCCGCATCGCGGCGCAGACCGCCAAGCAGGTGATTGTGCAGAAAGTGCGCGATGCCGAGCGTGAGCGTCACTTCGAAGAATATAAAGACCGTGTGGGCGATGTGGTCAACGGTACGGTCAAGCGTGTGGAATACGGCAACGTGATGGTGGACCTCGGTTCTGCCGAAGCGTTTATCCCGCGTGAGCAGACCATCCCGCGTGAGAATCTGCGCACCGGCGACCGTGTGCGTGCCTATATCTATGAAGTCACGCGTGAGCGCAGCGGGCCGCAGATTTTCCTGTCGCGCAGCAAGCCGGAATTCATGATCAAACTGTTCGCACAGGAAGTGCCGGAAATCTATGACGGCATTATCGAAATCCGTGCGGTGGCGCGTGACCCTGGTTCACGTGCGAAGATTGCCGTGATGTCGCATGATCCGAGCGTGAACCCGGTGCTGTCCTGCGTCGGTGTGCGCGGTGCGCGTGTGCAGGCGGTGGTTGGTGAGCTGCAGGGCGAGAAAATCGATATCGTCGAATTTGCGGAAGACCCGGCGACCTTCATCGTCAATGCGATTTCCTCCGCCGAGGTGAGCAAAGTGGTGATCGACGAAGATAACGACAAAATCGAGATTGTGGTGCCGGATGACCAACTGTCGCTGGCGATTGGCCGTCGCGGTCAGAACGTGCGTCTGGCGTCTCAGCTGACCGGCTGGAGCATCGACATCCTGACGGAAGAGCAGGAATCGGATCGCCGTACGAATGAGTTCAAGAAACTGTCGCAACTGTTTATCGATACGCTGAACGTGGAAGAAGTGATCGCGCACCTGCTGGTGACGGAAGGCTTCAGCTCCATCGAAGAAGTGGCGTATGTGCCGATTGAAGATCTGGCGACGATTGAAGGCTTTGACGAAGACGTAGCGGAAGAGCTGCGTAGCCGTGCGCAGGACTGGCTGAATGCCGAAGCGACCGCGCTGGAAGACAAACTGTCGAAGCTGAAGGTAGAGGACGATCTGATTTCGCTGGAAGGCGTGTCGGGTGAACTGGCGGTGAAGCTGGGTGAGCAGGGCATTAAAACCCGTGACGATCTGGCCGATCTGGCGGCGGATGAGTTCCTCGAAATGCTGCCGGATATCGGTATGAGCGAAGATCAGGTGAATGCGCTGATCATGAAGGCGCGTGAGCATTGGTTCGCGGAAGAAAAAGCTGGCGATGAGCCGGGCGACGACGACGCATCTGCCGAGGCGAAAAGCGCATAAGGCAGGAGCCTGTCATGGCGGAGGCCGGTCGTCAGCAGTGCCTTGTCACCGGCGAGGCATTGCTGGAAGAGCAGATGTTGCGGCTGGTGCTGTCGCCGGAAGCGGTGGTGACGCCGGATGTGGCCCAGAAATTGCCGGGTGCATCACCGTGCGCAGCCCGTTGGTCGATCACGCTGTGGCCGTTGCCGAGCGAGTAGGCGAGCATCGGTCCATCGTCCGGGGTCATGCCGAAGTACGTCATGTCCTT
>JAUIJX010000073.1 GCA_030430795.1 Alphaproteobacteria bacterium
GGTCTTGCCCGAGTTCTTGCGACCCGTGATCCCATAGATTTTCATCGCTGGATCATCCTTTCGGCGTGGGCCAGATCTTCGGGCGTGTTGATGTTGAAGAACGGGTCCGGGTCGGCGGCGGGGAAGGGAACAGTGATGGCACCCAGTCGGTCCGCGACCAGCCGGACCTTGCGCTCGCCCGTCTTCAGCAAGGTGCGCAGCCCGTCCCGCGCAGAACGGGGCCAATAACCAAAGGTCGGATGCAAATTGCCCTCTGCATCGGCGGCAAGGGCGATGGTGCCCTGGGTGATTGCCATATCCCCATTCCACCGAACATGCACCAGGCCTGCCCCAATGATGACGCCGTCCATTTCGTCGTTGCCAGTTCCGTAGATCACTTCGCCCTCCCTTGCATTGACCAGGTGAAGGGTGATGTCGCCGTCACCGGATGAGATGGAACTGCGCAGCAAACGTATGCCGTGTTTGTTGGTAATGTTAGCGTTGCTCTCGCCGATGAAGATGACATCGCCGCCATTGGTGGTGATGGAGCTGTCGACAAAATCGACGCCATAATCAGTGGAACGGGCGAAATTATCCGGGCGGCCATCTCCATTGCCGCCGCCGTTGGCGCCGTTATCCAGACCACCTGCCGCGACGACGTCGCCGCCGTTGGTGGAAATAGTGGTGTCACCCAGGTCAACGGAGCCGACGCCGTCATTGTTAGTGTCTGACCATAACACCAGATTCAGTTTGCCGCTGGAGGAGCTGATGCTGTTGGTGCCGGTGGTGGCGATGCTGCGATCTGATTTGAGGGTGAGGGTGGCGTTGCCACCGCCGGTTTTGCTGATGGTGGCGTTGTCGAGGGTGATGTCGCCCATGTCACCGCCGCCGGAGGTGGTGGTGATGGTGACCGAGGTGCCGCCGTTCAGCGCCTGATTAATAGTGGTGGCATCGATGGGGGTGAGGCCGTTGAAGGTGCCGCCCGCTGAGACGTCATTACCCGCGCCGCCGCTGATGGTGACGTCGGTTGGGTCGAGCAGCCATTCGCCCGCTGCGCCGTTTGGTGCGGAGGCATCGGCGCTGCCGCCGAGGTCAAGGATGCGTTTGCCGGAGGTTTCAATGAAGCCGCCGTCGCCGTTGTCCGAAGCGGTGGCGGCGATATGGCTGTCCATGCGAGTAGTGTCGTCAGCCCAGACGATGATGCGGCCACCATCACCATCCGTGGTGGCGCTGGCGCTGATGTCGGCGTCTGATACGATGGTAGTGCGCTCGGCGGTGGCGAGGTCGCCGCTGCCCTGATAATCCCCGCCGAGACGGATGTTGCCGCCGCCCTGCTGCCCGTCGGCAATGACGGTGCCGGAGACCGTGACGTCGCGCGCGGTGGCGGTGATGTCGCCGCCCAGAATGACGTTGCCGTCATCATGGATCTGCATGTCGGTAGCCTCGGTGACGCCGGAGAGATTGACGCTGCTGGTGAGCAAGTGGTCGGCATCGGCGGCCTGCAACAGGATATGGCTGGCAGTGACCTGACCGGATTGGGTAACGGCGGTGGCCGTGCTGTTATCGGCGGCGAAGCTGATGAGGCCGTCGCCATAGAGATCGACGGTCATGGTGTCGGCCCCGGCCAGCTGGACGCTGCCGAGCGCGGCGACGATGGCGCCGTCATTCTGTACGTTGGGGGCGACCAGTGCGGCCAGCCCGGCATCGCGGATGGTGATGCTGCCCTCGTTGATGATGCTGGCGCCCGGATTACCTGCCTCGCCGAAGGACAGGACATCGCCGGTCATGAAGTCGTCATTGGCGATGTTGGCCGAGGTGGCGATCAGCCCGGCGACGTCGATGCGGCTGCCTTTGCCAAACAGCATGCCGTTCGGGTTCATCAGTATGACCTGACCGTTGGCGGTGAGGCTGCCGTTGATAACGGAAGGCTGCGTGTCGTGGATGCGGTTTAGCAGGATCGAGGCGGTGGACGGCTGGGCGATAGCGACGGATTCACCCGCCGCGATGTCGAAGCCCTGCCAGTCGATGATGGCGCGGCCGGTGTTCTGGGTGATGCTGGTGAGCGGGCCGGTTTGCGCGATGGTGGCGCTGCCGCCGCTGACCTGTCCGCCGACCGGAGCGCCGTAGGCCAGTGAGGTGGAGAGCAGCAGGCCGCATGAGAATATGCCGACCGGACGCAAACATGTGCTTACGCTAGCTAGTCCTCCTCGCTGCGTGTTCCAGTTCATGACACTCACTATGTCATAATTTATTTAAATCAAGGTTATCAGCAGTTTAAGAAAGGGTTAAGGGGGAAGGGCGATTTGCCGGGGTTGGGTTAGCGTTTTTTTACGATGTGTGGTTTTGAAGAGGGTTAGTAAAAAATAGGCGGGCATGGTGGGCATGCCCGCCTGAGGGGGAGAGGCGAGTATTTAATGGCGTGTCGGGCTGTGCGGGACATCGATGACCAGCACTTCCGTATCGGTTATGGCTTCCAGACGGACGGAATCGGTGCCGGTGATTTCAGCGCCGTCGCCGCGTGTCATCGGCTGGTGGTCGAGTGTCAGTTCGCCCTCTGAGACCAGCAGATAAGCCTGCTGGTGCAGCGGGTGACGGATGACCGTGCCTGCCGTCAGTTTCCCGGCATAGATGCGGGCATCCTGATGGATGTGCAGCGGGGCATCGCCATCGCCGGAAACCAGCAGATTCAGGCCATCCTTCACCGGGGTTTTCGGGAAGACGTGGCTGTCCCAGTCCGGGTTGACGCCGCGCTGGTTCGGCTCGATCCAGATCTGGAAGAGGGTGGTGTCCTCGCTCTCCAGATTATATTCCGAGTGGAAGATGCCGCTGCCCGCGCTCATGACCTGCACATCGCCCGCCTGTGTGCGGCCCTTGTTGCCGTTGCTGTCACGGTGGGTGATGGCGCCGCGGCGGACATAGGTGATGATTTCCATGTCGCGGTGCGGGTGGGTGTCAAAGCCGCCCCCGGCGCGGATGGTGTCGTCGTTGATGACACGCAGGGCGCCGAAGCGGTGGCGGTCAGGGTTGACATAGCCGGCGAAGCTGAAGTGATGGCGGGCATCCAGCCAGCCATGATCCGCGTGGCCGAGTTCGCTGTAAGGGTAGATGGTAATCATGGTCATAGTTCCTTGTGTGTTATGCTTTCAGTGCGGCCGGGATGAAGCGGTCGATCACCGGCAGGCGGCGGAGGGCAAAGCTGCCCGCGCCCTGCAGCGCTACCGCGACGGCGAGGACAGCCAGTAAAACCGGGAATTCCCAGCCGCCGCCCTCAGCACTGAATACCCAGCCATTGCCGCTATGTGCCCAGGCGGCGCCCAGCAAAATAGGCAGGGAGAGCAAGGCCGCCAGTCGGGCATAGAGCCCAAGCAGTAAGGCTGTGCCGCCCGCCAGCTCACCGAAAATGGTGAGGTAAGCGGCAGCGGCAGGCAGGCCGAGGCTCTCAAAATAGCCGACCGTGCCCGGTATGGTGAAAACGACGACTTTCAGCAGCCCGTGCGACAGCAGGATGGTGCCCAGTGCCGCGCGGGTGATGAACGCGCCGTGTTGGTGGGTGGTGGTACTCATAAATATCTCCATATGTTGTGCGATAGGGTTACTTTATCAGTTCCATCAAAGATGATAATATGCATAATAAGACTAAGATTAGTTCCAAAAGGTTATCAATATGGATCCGGTATCGCGGGTAGGGTTGTTTCTGGAAGTGGCGAAGCATCAGAGCTTTGCCAAGGCGGCGCGGGCGCTTGGGATGACTGGGCCGGCACTCAGCAAACAGGTGCAGGCGCTGGAGGATCAGCTGGGGGTGCGGCTGCTGCAGCGCACGACACGGCAGGTGACGCTGACGGAAGAGGGGGCGCTCTACAGCGAGCGGGCGCGCAAGGCGCTCGATGACCTGCATGAGGCGGAAATGCTGGTGCAGGATTTGCGCGCCAGCCCGGCCGGGTTGCTGAAGGTGAATGCGCCGATGTCGTTCGGGCGGCGGTATCTGACACAGCCGATCGCCGCGTTCGCCAAAGCCTATCCGGAGGTACAGCTGGAGGTGGATTTCGACGATCGACGGGTCGATATTATCGCGGAGGGCTACGATGTGGTGATCCGGATCGGGGCGCTGGAGGATTCCTCGCTGATCGCGCGGCAGATTGCCGGGTGCCCGATAGTGCTGTGCGCCACACCGGAGTTTGTGACGGAGCATGGTCAGCCGTCATCGGTGGAAGAGCTGGCTGCGTTGCCCGCGATTATCTATACGCGGCACGGGCATCAGACGGACTGGCGCTACCGGGCGCCCGACGGCACGGTGGGGAGTGTGGGTCTGCGTATGCATTTCGCCGCCAATAACGCCGAGATGATGCTGGAAGCCTGTCTGCAGGGGGTGGGGGTGGCGGTGCTGCCGATCTTCGCGGCGGCGACGCATCTGGCTTCCGGCCAACTGGTCGAGCTGCTGCCCGGCTATACGACGCATCCAGAGCGCGGGATTTATGCCATGTTTCCGCAGAACCGGCACCTCTCCGCGCGCACGCGGCTGTTTATCGACTGGCTCAGCGAGTGCAGCAAAGCGTTTCCCTGGTGAGGGGGGGCGGTCATAAAACCTTCATATTTTAGTTATTTAGGGTGATGTTTTAAGGTGTTATGATGATCCGGTCGAAAGGGGAGACGATTGGAAACACCAGAACCGATGAAGACATATGCCTCCTGGCGCACTGAGGATGTTGCAAAGCTGCTGCCAGAAGTTGGTGAGTTGTCCGAAACGATTGACCCAGACCGTGTGGCTCAGGCGATAAATAATCTGCTGGAAAAGCAATTGTTTCGCCTTCAAATCATTTCCAATAGCGAGGATTTCCAAACTATTCGCTCACAGCATAACCCCGAAGCTCTGGCGAACATGATTGAATCGCTCGAAGATGTCGCGTGCGATATGCGGCGAATGTTTATATTCATCAGCGCCGTGCCATCGCTTTATCCGGACCAGATGGATGAGCTGCATACATCTCTGCAGTCGGTATCATCGCAGGTGCACCATGTTTACGGATATATTAATCAGCAATTCGCAGAAATAACGGCCTCGATGTCGCATCTGGATGACGATGCCATCAGGCGTATGGTGGCCGAGCATCCGGCATTGCGGAAATACTCCACGCTGATCGAACGAGGCCGTACAGACCCCAAACCGGACCCTGAAAAACGGGCTGCGCTTGACCCCAAACAATATAGCGGAGCGCATGCGCGTCTCCTGCAATCAGTGGATGGCTCCGTTGAAAGCTGGGAAGAAAAGGAGCGCGCGTTTGCCGAAGGTATTGCAGGTATTCTCAGATACAGGCAGGGGCAGGCAGAAGCGCTGGGGTATGCGGATACGAAGGCGCAATTTTCTCATATGAATAGTGCTCCGGACGACCTGATCGATACGCTGGCGGATGTGTCGCAGGCGCTTATGGGCCCTTTAGTTGAAGACTTTATGACGATTCATGAGCTTGCCAGGCATAAGCTGCCCAAAGGCGAACAGCAACACCACTATACGTGGGAGGAGGCGCAGGATATCATCTGTGCCGCCTATGGACGGATTGACCCGGAGCTTGGGAAACTGGCCCGGCGCGCCTTCGATGAGGGATGTTTTCTCGCCAGAGACGCAATGGTAGCCAATCCGCATACGCTGATGTCTGTGCCTGCTTCCCGGCAGGCGGATGCTCATCCGTTTGTCCTTACACAGTTTGACGGCACTGCACTGAGTGTGTTGTTCGCCGGACATGAAATGGCGCATGTGCTTTCTCTTTATCTTGCTGCACAGAAGCAGGGTGCGTTTACCTGTGATGCCCCTCCAATTGTGCAGGAGAGTTTTGCGCATTTCGGCGAAGGGCTGCTTGAACAGGAAATGCTGGAGCGCGCGGACAGTCCGGCGGAAAAAACAATGATAAAGGACGTGTTCCTTACCAAGGAATTCGATGCGTTGGTGCTTATTTCTAATGTTAAATTTGAAGAAGATTTATACGCGCTCGTTAAAGAGAAAGGGCAGGACGCTCCATCGTTTGAAGAGATCAATGCGCTGTACAAGAAGGATGCCGGTAAAATGGTGGAGCGTCTGGGGATGGACGAGGATATCTGGCAAATGACCGGAATGTGGAGCCTGCTGAACGCGCCGCCGCATACCGCTGCCGTCTATCCTGTAACGAAGATTATGGCAGCAGCGCTCTACGAGGCTTTTGAAAAGAACCCTGAGCAGTTCCGCGAGCGCTATCGCGAGATCATGGAAGAGGGAGGAAATGTCGGTATCACGGAAGTATGGGAGCGTTTGCTTGGTCGTGACGTTGACGGGCATAAGGCATTTATCACGGCGCGTCTGGATACGATGAAGGAGCGGTTTGCCGAACTGAAGCGCGAGATGGAGGCGCTGCCTGATAATGAGCATCCGGAGAAGGGTGATGAGAATGTCGGCGCGTCTGATGATTTGGATGGTGCCGGTGATAAACCTGTGCTCGGCCATTTTACGGAGAAGGCGGTTCAGCGGCCATCTTCTATAGCAAGCGATGGCCATGACCGATAACAACGAGGCATTGGCCGCAGAGAACAGAGTGAAGACGGCAGGGGCAGAGCGTAGCGCCGCTGTCACCCGAACACCGGAGCTTTGGTATTATATCCAAACGCCGCTCCAGCTTAAGTCCGGTGTGGGTAACTCATTCTTTGGTTATGCCTATAAGATTGCCCAGAAACTTGGGGCACAGATGCGGGTGATCGCGCCGGACGGAGAGCTATATCAGGAGGCGCGGCGTATCTATAAAGACTACGATGTTTCGTTCGCCCGGATGGATGATCCTGAGAGCATGGCGGCATTAGGGGCATCACCGCCTGTTGTTTTGTGCGGGGGGCTGGAGCGCAACCAGATGCGTGTCTGGATGCAGCTAAAGAATGCCTTATGGCCGCGGCAGTCTGTTGAGGTGCCGATATTCGCCGACAGACCGGATGACAGTAATGGGCCGGCAGCGCACCGGATAACCTTCGATATGCTGGACAAGGCGCGTGTGGACAAAGGCCTTGATAACAATGATTATCCCGAGCCGCGCCTATTGGTGGAACTGGCCAGCCCGGATCAGGGTAGCTTGCTGCGGGCAATTAAAGCCATTGATCAGGTGGTGGCCCGGCATCCGGCCTGCAGTATCATGGTGTCTACCTCACCGAGGACGGCTAATGCGCCTCCGGTCAGCCTCACTGCGTTTTTTAAGAATATGCAGGGGGTTATCGATGACGCACGGGCAGAGGGGAAACATGTCGCCTACTCGCAGTATAATTTCGGGGAATCCGTGATTCATGATGCGCCCTGTCTGCCTGAGAAAGAGGCGGTCGTTGCAGCAAGAGGCGAGGTGCGCGCCCGCGTCAAGAATCCTTATGTCACGATGCTGGCGCATGCCGATGCCGTGGTCATACTGGGGGATTCATGGTCGATGGCCAGTGAGGCCGCAATGACCGGGAAGCCGGTCTATTATGAGGCGTATGAGAACCGTGACGAATTTCATTATAACGCGCATCAGCGGTTGGGCGCCGAGGAAACACAGCGCTACCGTCCGCTGTCCGAGCTGGGCGATTTCGATGTGGCGGCTACACCCACCTATACGCCGTGCGATGCGACAGAGTATTTTGTCGATGACTTCCTGCGCGGGTATCAGAAATCCATTCAGGAGCTGATAGCCGCCAATCAGAAGATAGAGAGGTAGGGGCTGCGGAGCTTCGCCGCTGGACCAGACCCGCTATGCTACCTGCTTCTGGATGGCCTGTACGTCGGCAGTGGTGAGTCCCTTGCCACCTATGCCCCAGGAGCCGCTGGCAAATTCCTGCACCCGTACCCAGGTCACACTGCGCATGGCTTCGCCTTCAATTTCCACCATCACATCCGTGATCTTGCGGATCATTTCCTCTTTCTGCTCGCTGTCAAACACACCTTCAATCAGTTGAATATCTACTAATGGCATCATCATCCCTTTCCGTTACGGGGTTGTCGCTTCGAGACTGTCTCGCCGCATGAAGGGGATTGTGTCAGAGTTTGCAGAGCGACGCTAGCTTGCTATCTGGGTTGATGTGCAAAAAATGTGAAGTATTGGTCGGAAGGGTAGAAATATTCAGGGTTAGCCGGTTGTGCGGCCATTCAGGAGCGGGTGACTCATGCCTGTCCGGGATGGGTGAGGTGTGTCACTGGCGGCACCAGGAAAATAGGGCGGCGGCGGGGGAGGGCGAGGGTGCCGCGGCCAGATCGACGGTGAGCG
>JAUIJX010000074.1 GCA_030430795.1 Alphaproteobacteria bacterium
CGTATCCGCGGCACCATTCCGATTTACGGCTGAACGGATCTTTGTGGCAGATTTCCGAGCGGTGCATCTGCTTCATCATACGGTGCAGAAACGGCGCCACCACCTTGGCCATTTCCACCACCCCGAATTTGTTCGGGTGATAGCGATCCGGCTGGGTGTAGTGCGGATTGCCGACAATCTCTTTGATCATGCTCGGCACATACATCACGCGGTAACGGCGGGTCACTTTCGGGAACACATCGTTAAACCGCGTGGCGTAACGGTGATTGATATGCGGCGGCGCTTCCACGCCCACCAGCATCACATACGCTCCGACGCGATCCAGCTCACGCAGCAGGGTATCGAGGTTGTTGTAGATCACATCCGGGTCATTCTCCGCCAGCGCATCGTTATACCCCAATGCAATCAGCACCACGTCCGGCTTGGCCGCCATCACATGCGGAATCAGCCCGACCGAGGACAACACCGTCGCCCCGTCCTGTGCAATCACCTCCACATCGATCTTCACGCGGTTATTCTCAAATACGTAGCGCTCAAGCGTCGGCCCGAAGGCGTCTTCTTCGTCAAACAGCTCATAGCCATTGACCAGATCATCGCCCAGAACCACTACTTTTCCCTCAACCCGCGACTCGGCAAAGGCCGGAGATGCCAGCACCAGCGCCCACAGGCACGCCGCCAACAGCAGGTGCGCCGCAAACGCCGCTAAAGTGGGATAAAATGACCGGATAAAGGTTGTCGTGAACTGTCTGCTCATATACACGTAGTATACACTATCAGGCAGGATACACACAAGGGATGAATCCGCAATTATCCAACATCAACCGACGCCAGTATCACCGCGACATTGCCACATGGTATAGCGCCCACGGCCGCCATGACCTGCCCTGGCGCAACACCGATGACCCGTATCATATTTATCTCAGCGAGATCATGCTGCAGCAGACGCAGGTCAAAACCGTGCTGGAGAAATATTACCAGCCGTTCCTGACGCGTTTCCCGACACTGGCCGCCATCGCCGCCGCTGAGGAGTCAGAAGTGCTCAAAGCATGGGAAGGGCTGGGATATTATACGCGGGCAAAAAATCTATATAAATGTTCCCAAATTGGGAAAAACACCCTGCCAAAAAGCCTAGAAGAGCTACTAGAGCTACCCGGTATCGGCAAAAACACCGCCCACGCCATCCTCGCTTTTGCCTACAAACAAGCGGTTCCGGTGATGGAAGCCAACGTCAAACGGGTACTCCACCGCCTGCTGGCCGAAGAAGCCATGACGGACAAGGCGTTATGGCGGGCAGCGCAAGTGCTGGTCGATGAGAATGACCCTTACGGTTATAATCAGGCGATGATGGATATCGGCGCCATGATCTGCACACCACGGCAACCGGATTGCGGCCACTGCCCACTCGCCAGCCATTGTGCCGGACGCGACCATGCGGAATCCTATCCCGCCAAAGCCGTTAAAAAACAGACGCCAGTCCGACACCGCCACCTCATCGCCATCCGTAACCGCCACGGCCATTACTACATGGCACCGCGCCAGACACGTTTTCTGGGTGGATTATACGGTTTTCCTGAGTTTGAACCGTCAAATTTACCAAAAAAATGGGCGAATGGCGAAATTCAGGAGTCAAAACTACGCTTTCTTGGCAAAATCAAACAAGTTTACAGCCATTTCACCCTCGATGCTGAGCTTTTTACCTATGATTGCCCCAAAAACACCGGCGACAGCGACTGGTATTCGCCCGAACAAATGCGGGCACTCCCCACCTCCAGAGCTGACCAAAAAGCGTTTAAACTATTATTTTAACAGGGAGTTAGCTGGAAAGACCGCGCTCGACGTCTGGCCGTTGCCTCTCAGCCTCAGCAAACGAACGACGCGCCTGCGCTGCCGGATGATCGGCACCCAGATGACTGAAATCGTACGGATTCTGATGTGCATGGCCAGCATGATCGTTTGCCACCACGGCTCCGACCGTACCGGTCACCACATCGGGAATTGTGCCACTTTTGGCGGCGACCACACCAGTGCCAATCGCCGCACCTGCGCCCAGCGCCGGAACAAGGGTATGCCCAAGACCAATGCCTTGCTGATTACCAAGCTCACCGTTCTGAATCGCATAAATCGTTTGCGCCTGATTATATTCGAGCTGCGCATGCTCCACCCCGCGCTTACTGCCGCTGATCATACCGTAAACACCACCGGCCGCCATCATCGGAATGGACACCAGCAGAGATGCCGCCCCCAATCCGGTCGCCCAGCCAATTGCAATCCCGGCCAGTTTCCCAAGCAGCATCCATGACACTGCACCGCGGAACATCTCGCGATTCACCGGCGACGGCGGGCTGATAACGCGCCCGTTTTCCTGATTACGCGATGTCTCAAATTTATTGACGAGGCTGCCAATCCCGGCACCTATCGCCGGCAGCGCCAGTGACGCCAGAAAACCACCCGGCACAACGATATTGGAGGCAATCAGCAGCGTATTAGCCAATACCCCGACACTCAGCCCGGTAAACAGGTCCGGCCCGACAAACGAAGACTTACGGTTTTCCCATACGCGAAAACTCGGCATCCCGCCGATGGCGCTCTTCTCTTTCTGAATCGGTATGGTCATACGACTCCTACATTACTACAGCATCCATTGTAGCATAGGTAATCGCGGAAAATGTGAAGGTTTAATGAATATAGATTCAGTCGGCGTAAGGATCGATCCGCATGAGGAATCCCACCACGAACAGAAGACTGGCTACCAGCAAAAGACTTCCTCCAACACCTTCTATAGAAATGATTTCTTGTGCTAAAACCATAATAAAAAGACAGTATTTACTTAGTAACGTGACAGTTGACTTTAAGTCAAAATCATACAACCATGTTGCATCGCACGATTTTAACTTTATGGTAATCAATATCGGATAGTGTTAGCAGACTGCAGCCAGCAGTTCAATACATTCCGCCTACGCAAGCAGCAACGAGAGAGAAGGAGATCCTCATGGGTGATAAAATGGCGACGCTAACAATCGATGGCAACGAACTTCAACTGCCCGTCTATAACGGCAGCGAAGGCCCAAGTGTTATGGATATCAGCAGCTTATACAAAGACAGCGGCTACTTTACCTATGACCCCGGATTCCTCTCTACCGCTTCCTGCGAGTCCTCGATCACCTTTATCGACGGTGAAAAAGGTATCCTGCGCTACCGCGGCTACGATATCGACGAACTGGCGGAAAACTGTGATTATCTGAGCACCTGCCACCTGCTGCTCTACGGTGAGCTGCCGGATGCCGCTCAGAAAGAATGGTTCGACCGCAAAATGACCCTGCACACCATGGCGCATGAGCAATTGCAGTTCATGATGCGCGGCTTCCCGCGCCGGGCACACCCGATGGCGATTATGGTAGGCGCAGCCGCCTCCCTCTCCGCCTTCTATCATGACAGTCTTGATATTAATGACCCGGAACAGCGCGAACTCGCTGCCTTCCGCATGATCGCCAAAATGCCGACCATCGCGGCCATGTGTTACAAATATTCGATCGGTCAGCCGTTCGTCTATCCGGATAACGACCTGGGCTTCGCGGAAAACTTCCTGCATATGATGTTCGCCACCCCGTGCGAGAAATACAAAGTCAGCCCGATTCTGGCCGACGCGATGGATAAGATTCTCATCCTGCACGCCGACCACGAACAGAATGCATCGACCTCAACGGTGCGCCTCGCCGGTTCGTCCGGCGCCAATCCATTCGCCTGCGTCGGCGCCGGGATCGCCTCTCTGTGGGGCCCGGCACATGGCGGCGCCAACGAGGCAGTGATCAATATGCTCGAGGAAATCGAGAATGTGAAAAACATCCCGGAATTCATTGAGCGCGCGAAAGACAAGAACGATCCGTTCCGTCTGATGGGCTTCGGTCACCGCGTCTACAAGAATTACGACCCGCGCGCCAAAGTGCTGCGCCAGACCTGTAAACAGGTACTGGAAGAACTGGGCATCAAGGACGAGCCGCTGCTCGACATCGCAGTGGAACTGGAGAAGATCGCGCTGGAAGACGAATATTTCGTCGAGCGCAAACTCTATCCGAACGTCGACTTCTATTCCGGCATCATCTACAAGGCTATGGGCATCCCGGCCAGCATGTACACCGTGCTGTTCGCTATCGCCCGCACCTCCGGATGGGTTGCGCAATGGAAAGAGATGATCGAAGATCCGAAACAGAAGATTGGCCGCCCGCGTCAGCTCTTTACCGGTCCGGAAGGCCGTCACCTCGACGGCTCCGTCATCCGCAAAACGGCGTAGGCATCTCATCCACATAGCGAAAAGGCACTGCCGGATGGCAGTGCCTTTTCTTGGTGGGTGATCGAAAATCACTACATACGGTCAGCAGACATCACTGCAGCATGCGTCAGCGCACCGGCAATATCCTGCGCATTGGCTCTCATCGCCTGCACATCGCCTTGAAGAAAGCCAACCAGCGCATCCGCAGCGCCCGGCTGTGCAACATCAATCGTCAGCTTCGCCCGCAGATCCTTACCCGGCTGTTTGACACGCTCAGCATGGGACAATTCGTCACCATCCACTGAGATCGGCACCAGTCGAAGCCCCACATCCACGCCCAGCTTTTTCGACAGCGTGTCACGCACTGCGCGGGCTGAGTTTTCATTCATCTCACACGTAAACAGCGTTTCCCCTTCTGTTTTCCAGTGGTAACGCATCGCATTTCTCGGGTCCATATTGGTACCGATCGGATTCGTCGCCAGATCCAGAAAGGCCTGAATAGCCGACGTAGAATTACTGGTCGTTACGTCCATTATTGTTCTTCTTTCTTCTTGTATTATTCGCTAGTGGTGCAGGTAATAACACGGCACGCGCACCCGTTGGATGAAGATTTAATGACAATTGAAAAAAGTGGGAATTAGCGGGTTTTTTGTTTGGTCTCCAGACGGTAAAGCTCACTGTCTTTATCGAACTTCAATTTCACGCCCGGAATGGCGGAGGGCGTATTCATACGTTCACTCTCCATGGCAGTGAATAATTGCCGCGCCAACTGGTTTAGCGAGGCGGAATCGTCCACATAACTCTTGCCGTCATGCTCTTTGTAACACGGCGCGAAGAAGGCATTGGCTGCTTCAAAGAAACGAGTCTGCTGCGCCAACTCCTGTAATGCGCTGCCGTCGCCGTGATCATGCGCGAAATGCGCCAGACGCCGCAGCGGATTCTGCAAGTCCCGGCGTTCCTCTATTGGTGGCGAGAACAATAGCTGCATCGCATCAAGGACAAGCCTGTCATAATCGTCCAGATCAAGAGAAGCATAATGATCAACCACCGCATCGTTAAGGCGATTCAGCGCCGCATAAAACCGCAGCGTTTCCTGCTTACCCGGCGAAATCTCGCTATGCGGCATGCTATCGAGCGCCGAATGTTTCTCCGGAAACATCTTGTCGATCATCGGCTTGCGCTTCTTAGGCATAATTACTCCTTATCTGCCAATACCCTACCACAGCCACATGACAGCTTGATGACAGCCAAAACACAAAGGGAGATGATCGCTCATCTCCCTCTGCATTGGCGTTGTTATGAAAATTATTCGACCAGCAGCTGCAGCAGGTTGCCCTGAAGGCGGTTGCTTTGCGCCAGCGTCGCCAGTTGCGCCTGACGCTGCACCTGCAGCAATGCGTTGTTGGTAGATTCCGCTGCGAAATCGGTATCCGCCAGCGCCGCGCGTGCCGCTTCCTGATTCTGGATCGCGCTTTCAACATTCGCTGCCGCGAAATCCAGCGCGCTCTGGAAAGAGCCGACATCAGCACGTTGCGAGGTCACATAACCGATCGCACCCCGGATCGCACCCAGCGCCTGCGCGGCACCGTCTGCCGTCAGGATGTTGAGATCCAGACCATTGAACAATGCGTCAGAAGACACATCGCCGATGGAAAGATTCGTGGTATCAGAGGTGCTGCTGCCAATCTGGAAAGCCGCCCCCTGATTCCCCGGAATACCGAGCGCATCCTCTAGAGCCGCTTGCACGTTTCCTGCGCCGGTATCGTTTGAGATATCCAGTTGATTATTGCCGTTGGTGAAGGTCAGGCTGTTATTCGGGTTGGTGGTGCTGGTGAGGGTGATTTCCTCGCCCGCGCCAATGCTGTCACCCAGATTATCCGCCCGGTACACTTCCCCGTTGATCGTCACTTCGATGCTGCTGTTGCCGTTACCATTGCTGGTCACGTCTACAGATTCCGCATCCAGACCGTCAAAGTTACTGCCGGTGATCTCCAGCGAAGAACCCACCAGTTGCCCGGTGCCGTTGAAACTGGTCACGTCACGCGTCTGGCTGAAATCAAGCCCGGAGAACGCCGCATCAAAACGATCCGCCAGCGCATTCGCATCGGCCTGACTATTGACCGACTGGCCATTTCCGCCGGACAGCGTCACATCGAAGGAACCGCCATTCTCGGAAGTAAACGTCACCGTGGTATCCGCGCCTGGAGTGGTGTCAGTCAGCTGCGCCGTGTAGGTCTCGCCGCCGACATTGACAGATACCGTTGCCTGATCGTTCACGCCGTTATAGGTCGCCTGAAAGCCTTGAATCTCACCGGCGAAACCGGCATTCGTCACGTTGCTCACATCCACGCCGCCGGTCGAACCATTATTCAGCTGCGTGTTGGAGATGTTGCCGCCGGTAGTGTTCAGTGCCACATCCAGCGGATTGCCGTTGACATCGTTCAGGTTGCCGTTGACATTGCCGCTCAGCGTCAGGCTGTTGCCGTCCACCGTCGCCGTCAACTGGCGCACACCGTAATCACCCGGACCGGAGAAGTCGTTAAGCGTCTCCGCCGTGTTTTCCAGTGTTTCTTCCAGCGTCGAGCCAATCTGAATTTCATTCGCATTGGTCGGCGCACCGTTGACGTAGGTAAAGGTGGTCACACCGCCTTCGCCGTCATCAATGTCAATCGTGTCGCCTGCCTGAATGTCCGAGGCATTGGTGAAGCTGAGCGTGGTGCTCGCTTCCTGTCCCGTGCCGGAGGTCAGCAGGTTGTCGTTAATGGAACCGTTGGCCTGCACGTCACCCGCAGACAGACCAGCATCCGTGCCGCCCTGCAGAGAGAAGACGCCGCCACCGGTCAGCGCATCGCCGTTCACGGTGAAGGCCGCAGACCCGGCCACCGTGGTATCGATGGTGAACTGGTTGCCTGCCTCGCCTGCCGCATCGGCTTCAATATTCAGTGCCGTACCGAAACGCTCGAAGCTGAACCCGTCGAAACGGCTGTCGCTGTTGAGCGTGTTAGCCAGATTATCAATCGTCTCCTGCACCGTACCACCGGCGTTGAAGTCCACGCCCTCGGTCAGGGTAATGCCGTTCAGCGTCACCGACTCACCAGCGTTGATATTGCCGCCGAAGGTCAGTGAACCGCGTGCCTGCTCACCCGTAGCCGTCTCAGTGGTGATGCGGCTGTTATTGGACAGCGAACCGTCCAGCAGGTTGACATTGTTGAAATTGGTGTTGCCCGCGATGCGATCCAGTTCCTGCACCAGACCCTGAAACTCGGTGTTGAGTCCCTTGCGTGCGGAATCGCTGAGCGCACCGGAATTCGCCTGCGTCGCCAGAGCAGCAAGACGATCGAGAATAGCACCGGTCTGTTGCAGGCCGCCATCGGCCACCTGCAGGAAGCTTGATGCCTGCGCGATATTGTTGGCTGCCGAACGCAGCGTGGATACTTCTGATTGCAGGCCGGTCGCCACGGACAATGCCGCGATGTCGGTCGATGCCTGGGTCAGACGGTTGCCGCTCGCCAGAGCGGAAAAAGAATTACTGAGTTGCCGAGTATTAACACCGAGCAGCTGAGAAAGACTGGACTGCAGTGCGCTGTTGACGTTAACCATGGATACTCCTCCTAACTGGTTTTTTCTTACTTACCTTCGTGGTTTTTATGAGTATTTTATATCGTATAAGCGTTACAAAACGCTAAAAATTCTATGTATAATTAATTAATCCCCACATTTTTTTGCCGTTATTTTCCGATAAAGACTAACGACATTAAAGGATATTACCCCATTATCCTTAAATGATGGTTAATAATATATCGCATTTTAGACAGTTTATCCATAAGGATAATTAAGAAAATAGGCACCCCGGGGATGGGGG